>JBBSBT010000501.1:0-2930 GCA_038250985.1 Bacteroidales bacterium | reverse complement strand
GCATTTTCGAGCTGGTACCTGTATAAATCTTCTTTCGAACATGCGAAAAATATACGTGAAGGATCGTCCCATGCATCATTTAAGGTAATGTACCCGTCACGTTCTAAAATTTTCAACGCGCTGAATGCTGTAACTGGTTTCATATTATAACTGCCGGTGAATTTCTCGATGTCGAAATCAAAAGAGACATCTTTGCCGGCACCTACCGGAAGTTGAAGGAAATTTCCAAGTGCCTGGTAAACCTTTCGCACAGTTTCGGGATCGGGCCATGCCAATTCAAGGTGGTGACGGCTGTTTACAATATCATGATCATTAAACAACATCACTGCATAGGATTTTTCCCCGTCGCGCCCTCCCCTGCCGGCTTCCTGGTAATAGGCTTCAAGTGTATCGGGCAAATCAAGATGAATAACCAAACGCACATCCGGTTTATCAATCCCCATTCCGAAAGCATTGGTTGCCACAATGATACGGATCTTTCCATTCATCCAGTCCTGCTGCCGCACTAAGCGAATGCCCGGTTCAAGTCCTGCATGGTAAAAACTGGCTGAAATACCGTTATGCACCAATAACTCGGCGATTTCCTTGGTAAGCCTGCGGTTACGGACATAAATAATTCCGCATCCCTTCACCCCGTTACAAACCCGGAGCAGTTTTTTTATTTTATCATCTTCTTTCGAAACAACATAAGCCAGGTTTTTACGGACAAAGCTTTTAGTGAATACATTTTTATTCTGAAATTCCAGTTTCAGCTGAATATCATCAACAACCCTCGGTACAGCGGTCGCTGTGAGTGCCAGCACAGGAACTTCCGGGAAAATAGTCCGAACTTCAGCAATCCTCAGGTAAGGCGGGCGGAAATCGTAACCCCATTGCGATATGCAGTGGGCTTCATCCACGGCAATAAGCGAAACATGTATGCCCCGAAGCATTTCCCTGAATTTTCTTGTTTCAAGCCGCTCTGGCGAAAGGTAAAGGAATTTGGCCCTGCCATCGGCACATTTCTCAAAAGCCATCTCAATCTCTCTTGGATGCATTCCTGCATGCATCTCGACAGCCACAATTCCACGCTTTTTCAGATTTGCGACCTGGTCGGTCATCAAAGCAATAAGAGGGGTAACCACCAGGCACAAGCCTTCCCTGCACATAGCTGGCACCTGGAAACATATGGATTTCCCGCCACCGGTCGGCAATAAAGCCAAAGTATCATTCCCCTGCAAGACTGAATTGATAATTTCCTCCTGCAAAGGACGGAACAAATCATAACCCCAATAGGTTTTCAGTATTTCGTGAGGTGTGGATGGCATGGGATACAGTGAAGAGTTATTGGTTAATGGGAAATAGTTAATGGTTAGTTAATGTTACAGGGTTACAGGGTTTCAGAGTTACAGTCCCGATCCCTATCGGGATACAGGGTTACAGGTTTCGGTATTTTTATTATTTTGATAGGAATATTTCTAAATAAACTGCTACTGATAATCTTGTCACTAGACCCCAAAATGTCAAACCGTTAAATATTTACCAGGCAAAACAGAAATTTTACTAATCTGGAAATATTGCATTTCCAAAATTAGTGTAAAACATCAAAAACCTGTGATTAATGTTTATAATTCGTAAAGAGAATTAACTTTGCGGTATGAAAATATACCTGGTTGGATATATGGGCAGCGGCAAGAGCTCTTTGGGACACAGTCTTTCAAAAGCTCTTGGCATTTCGTGGACTGACCTGGATAATGAATTTGAAACCAGGTATAAGATCAGCATTCCCGCTTTTTTTGAAAAATACGGCGAAAGCGCTTTCCGGGAACTTGAGCATAAAGTATTGAAAGAATTTTCTGTAATACCCGATTTAGTGGTATCCACAGGTGGGGGTACGCCTTGCTTTCACGACAATATGAAATTGATGAATCTCACAGGTCTGACTATTTATCTGTCAGCAACGCCTGAATTAATTCTGTCCCGAATAGAGGCTACGCCCAGGAAAAGACCTGTGTTTCAGCTTATGCAGGGCAGTAATTCATTGCAAAATATTACACAACACCTTAAAACCCGGGAGATGTTTTATGAACAATCAAAAATTACAATTGATGCGACAAAACCGGATATTGAGGATCTGAAAAAAATCATCCTTGATTACACTGCCATTATTGCCGGCGCATAAGCAGAACAACATTTTCGAGGTGATGAGTATGCGGGAACATGTCAACGGGTTGTACCGCCGAAACTTCATATTTTTCGATCATCAGGGCAATATCACGAGCCTGTGTAGCCGGGTTACAGCTAACATACACCACTTTCTGCGGCTCAATCTGAAGGATTTGTTTAACTACACTCTCGTGCATTCCATTGCGCGGGGGATCGGTAATAATAACATCCGGCCGGCCGTTTTGCAATACAAAATCTTCGTTCAGCACTTTTGCCAGGTCGCCGGCATAATAAATGGTGTTTTCTATCTGATTTAATTCCGAATTAATATGAGCATCATCAATTGCGGAAGGTACATACTCCACTCCTACTACTTTCGCTACATAAGGCGCCACGAAATTTGCAATGGTGCCTGTACCGCAATATAAATCATAAACCAGTTCATCACCCTTAAAACCAGCCAGGTCAAAAGCCGTTTTATATAAATAATAAGCCTGGAGCGGGTTGGTCTGGTAAAACGATACCGGTCCGATCCTGAATTGCAGCCTGCGTCCTCCCTGTACCGGAGCATCCATAAACTCGGTAATATAGGACACCCCTTTCCACAACAACATTTCCTGGTCGGTGATCACGTCATTTTGCTTGCTGTTAACAACATATATCAACGAGGTGATTTCAGGAAAACTGTCAGCAATAAAAGTCATTAACTGGCTTATTTCATCCGGAGCATCATAAGCAAAAACAACTATAACCATCCAGTCACCTGCAAGCGTATTGCGGATCAG
>JBBSBT010000500.1:0-2936 GCA_038250985.1 Bacteroidales bacterium | reverse complement strand
CCAGCTAACCGTTATCAGTGCAATACCCGGGGTTAGCAATCCGGGAAGGGCAAATATCCACCAGTTGAATTTTGTTTTGTAAGCAAAACTTTGCGCCCATTTGTTCATGGTGTAAATACTGAATTATTCGTTCTTTAAACTATCGACAGGGTTGGCAACAGCAGCTTTAACGGACTGGTAGCCAACAGCTAAAACAGCGATTACCAGTGTTATAACACCTGATACAAAAAATATCCACCAGCTTAAATCAATCCTGTAGGCAAAATCCTGAAGCCATTTGTTCATAAAATAATAGGCTAATGGCCAGGCGATAAGGTTACTGATGATTACAAGAATGGCAAACTCACCTGAAATATTTTGAACAATACTTTTTATGGAGGCGCCATGCACTTTCCGGATACCAATCTCTTTTTTACGCTGTTCGGCTACAAACGATGCCAGTCCTAATAATCCGAGACATGCAATAAATAATGCGACTAATGAAAATGTTGAGATCACCCGTGAATATCTTTCTTCTGATTGGTACATCTTATCAATTGATTGATCAAGGAAACTATATTCAAACGGATATTGCGGGAAGAACTTTGCCCATATATCTTTTAATTTCTTAATGGTTGGAGCCATGTTTGCAGAGCTTGTTTTTACAATAAATTCTTTAAACCAGCCGGGATTGATCATAAACACCTGGCAAGTAATCTCATTATGAAGAGAGCTCGAATTAAAGTCCTTCACAACTCCGATAATCTCCGGTTTAAAATCATTCAGTGAAATATTATACGATTTCCCGATTGCGTCCTGAGCGTTATTAAAGCCCAGATTTTTCACCATCTTCTCATTTATTATCATAGCATTAGGAAAATCACTCGTAAATTCCTCCGAGAAATTTCGTCCTGCTACCAATTTTACCCCGAAATGATCCATGTAATCATAGTCCACCGAATTTACTTCAATAGCGAAACTTCCTCTACCATCTGAATTTGGTTTGCATTCAGTACCAATGTTGTTGCTGCTAACCGGTGCCCCTCTGCCCGCTGTCACGCTTAGTACACCTGGTATACTCTTTATTTCATTTTTTATCGTTTTATAATTATCGCCGATTTTTCCCTGGACTGGTAAAACGATCATATACTCTTTATTAAATCCCATGCTATAATCACGCAAATACTTAAGTTGAAGATTGACAATTATAGTCCCGGCAATCAGCATAATTGAAATAGAGAACTGAAGAATAACCAATCCTTTTCTGAGCAACGAGGAGTTTTGCCTGCCACTGTCGCCATGCGAAAGATTTCCTTTCAACACTTTAACCGGTTGATATGAAGAGATAAAGAAAGCCGGATAAATGCCTGCCAGTAAGCCAACAAAAAGAACACCTCCGATTATCAGGAATAGTGTTTCCCAATTATCACTGAGATAAAATCCGATTTCAGTTCCAACCAATGTTGAAAACGAGGGTATTACAAGTATTACGGCAATTATTGAAATTACCAATGCTGCCAGCGACAGCATGACCGACTCGCCAAGAAATTGTTTTACTAATTGGAATTTCCCGGCACCCATTACTTTTCGTATTCCAATTTCAACTGCTCGCTTTGAAGCCCTGGCAGTTGAAAGGTTCACAAAATTTATGCAGGCAAGCAGTAAGATAAAAAGGGCGATTGAACTGAGAATAATAATCCTGGACATTGAGCTGTTTTCCTCTATCTCATCTGCCTGGTGTGAGTTCAGATGTATCTTCAACAAAGGAGTAACATGAACTCTCCAGTCCCCTGATTTTATGTCAGAGTATGTTTTAAAAAAGTTTACAGTCTTTTTTTCAAATGATTTCGGGTCAAATCCCTTTTCAACCAACATGTATGTATATGATCCGAAGGTAGCTCCCCATTGTGGAAAGAAATTTGCAACAGCTTGTTTATCAAGGGAGGAATACGGTGCAATAAAGTCGAATCGGAAATGAGAATTAACCGGCACATCTTTTATAACTCCGTTTACTTCAAATATATACTTGTTGTCAATTTCAATTATTTCACCAAGAGGGTTCTTTTTCCCAAAATACTTCCTTGCCATTGATTCAGTTAAAACAATGCTGTTTGCTTTTTTTAGAAACTGTGCTTTATTCCCAAGTATGGCTTCGTAACTGAATATATCGAAAAATGCTGAGTCAGCGTAGGTAATTCGATCTTCAAAGTTTTTGATATCTCCGGCTTTTACAAGCTTACGCTCTGAAAAATAAATGCGTGAGATTTTTTTTATTTCAGGATATTCATTTTTCAGTGTGGGTCCCAACAACGCTTGCGACTGTGCATTGTGTGATGTCCGGCCAGATTCGGTAATACTGAACTCAACACGATAAATCTGTCTGGCATTTTTGTGGTAGGTATCAAAGCTTAAATCCTGTTTGATATACAGAGCAACCAGAATGCATGCAGTGATCCCGATGGACAATCCTATGATATTAATAAACGAATAGGACCTTTGTGATTTAAGATTCCTGAACGCAATTCTCAGATAATTTCTTAACATGATTCATTTTTTTAAATGTTATTTATCACAGTCTCTGTAAGGCATAATTACTTTGCTTTTATTCATACCTCAACGCCTCCACCGGGTTCCTTGTAGCTGCCTTCCAGCTTTGCCAGCTAACCGTTATCAGTACAATTCCCAAAGTCAGCAATCCGGCAAGGGCAAATATCCACCAGCTCAGGTCGGTTTTATAAGCAAAGTTTTCGAGCCATTTATGCATGAAGTACCAGGCTATGGGGGTAGAAACAATAAATGCTATTGCAACCCATCTTACAAAGTCCATATTCAGCATAGCCATTACCTCCCATATTGTTGCACCGTTTATTTTGCGGATTCCTATTTCTTTTGTGCGCTTTCGGCTGGAATGAAATGATAGTGCAAATAAGCCAATCGCAGATAAAAAGAGACTGATG
>JBBSBT010000499.1:0-2939 GCA_038250985.1 Bacteroidales bacterium | reverse complement strand
AACATTATGCAAGTCCAGATACTCTTTTAAAGTGTTAATGGGCATAATAACCTCCTTTTTAAAATGTTACGGTTTAACAATTCTATGCAGGTTAAGTGTTTGAAAAAGCTTGTTATTCAAAGTTTAATCTAATCCAAAGTGCCTGTACTAAGGATGATATTTAATTCATACAAATATAAGCATTTAGCGGAATTTTCACAAGCCGGCATGCGTAAATAAATGCTACGAGGGAATATTAAATCATCAAATATAGATTTTTTGGTATAATTCTGTCACGCTTCTAAACAATTTGAAAATGGCAACTACAGATTTTTACTGCACACCGCATTGCTGCCCTTATCAGCTTTGTAATTCTTTTATAATTTGAGGCATTAAAATGTCCTGCATTATTTTTGCAACAGTTTCTGAATAAGCAAATCTTCAGCTGCAGACTTGATTTTAACAATGCTATCGGTTTTGGCATTAGGAATGGTCATGGATAAAACATACTGCTCTATTTTCCATTGATTTCCATCTTTTATCAATACCCCTGAGCCCCGGCAGATTTTCATGGACGTGTTCAGCAATTCATCAAACCAGGCCATATTTCCTGATTTATCCATATATATATGACGTTCGAGTGAATGGAAAGTCCAGGCCTTTCCTTTGTCAAAATGGGGTTTTGCCCAAACCATAAAGCTTTTTTTATCCCAGTATTCAGTGGCATCTGTTCCGATAAATACCGCGCTATCAGCCAAACACTTAAAATAGTTATCGAAATCGGCCTTTGATGCTGCTGTATGAAATGAATCTATCAGCTTATTTATTTGTACCCGGTTTTCTGTGCCATTCGTGTTTTTGTCATCTTTGACTGAATTAGTACAAGCAGCCAATGTTATGATGAGAACTAAAGCAGCTGCGATTTTTGGGATGAAGATTATGTTTTTCATTAGATTCATTTTGTTTATTTCCTGCTATCTTGTCCGTTTATCAATTTCAGTGAGACGGAATACCGGATTTTTAATTTGCGCATCTCTATATCATTGAGATTAAATCCGGAATTAACTTTTCGGAACCGGGCTTGAGAGTGATAATTTGCAGATTAAAATTATCTCGTAGACGGCTGAACCGATAACATGGTTGACAATCCATTATTTTTTAAAAACACGTTGATGCTGTCATTCTCTTTAAATCCGTGCCTTGCGAGCATCGAATAGTAGGATGAAATAATTTTTCCGGTTTCGGATTTACTGTCAGTGCTGATTATTTTTTCATAGAGTTGTTTTAAATCCGGCAATAATTTAGAGTTGCTGTAGTCAAAGACTCTGGAATTATCCATCCCGGTCATTAATGTTTCTAAATACATTGAATAAAAGTAATGGGCGTCTTCTTTGTAGATTGTTCCCGGATATTTAATCCTGAATTGTTCCCATCTTTTTATTCTTTGATATAACTCGTCAAAAGTTATTTGCAGCCCGGCATCTTCTGCAAAGCCTTGCTTCAGTTCATCCTGCCTTATTTTTAAATATTCTTTTAGCCCGGGCGATACCCGGTCTTTAAAGTTGTTATAGAAATAATCGGATTGTGCATCAGCATAATACATTCCTTCTGTCGAAAAAATTCCGATACCGCAGGCTTCCAGGTTCTCTTTGAATGCATCAATTTGCTTTGCTGAGGATTCTTCCCCTGCCGGTTCGCTTATAAATCTGAATTTTGTTTCTAGCGAATCATTCAACCTGTTTATGATTCGATTATACTTCCTGTTAAAGAGAAAGAAAATGGAATCATTAGATGAATTATCATTTGGGATGCAGGTTTTTATATAATCCAGCATAAAAGGAATTGAAGATATATTGCTTTCGCTCAGGTTGTTACTATATAATTTAAAGGAATTAAAATCACCTTTTATTTTATCCAGTTTCTGGTGATTTAATGAAACAAGTTTGGTTATTGAATTTTGTTCCGATAAATTTTCTGTGATAATATCCGCCCCGAGCTGTTCGCCCTTGCTATTAGTTGTCTTTTGCGAATTGCACGAGAGCAATAGCATAAGTGGGAGTGCAAATAGAATACGCATAATCTTTTTTTTAGTTGTAGTATAAAATTGTATCCGGATAAATCCGCCTCAGCTAAATGCATAGGATTGAGGTAGGAACCGGAGGTAATGTAGTCCAAGTATGGGTTACATCACTTGTCTTAACGCTGTATGGATAACGATGCATCGAAAATCAGATATGTTATATCTAGCTAATATACAGATCGTTGTACCGGATATTTATTTGAGTTTGTCTTTAAAGAAACCTATGGTGCGCTTCCAGGCCAGATCAGCAGCTGCTTCATCGTACCGGGGCGTGGTATTGTTATGAAAACCGTGATTTACGCCGTCATAAAAATAGGCCACATAGTCTTTTTTATTCTGTTTAAGGGCTTCTTCATAAGCAGGCCAACCTTCATTTACCCTGGTGTCCAAACCGGCATAATGAAGCATCAAGGGTGCTTTTATCTTTGCCGTATCCTCTGCAGAAGGATGTCCGCCATAAAATGGTACAGCAGCCGACAAGGAAGCAACTCTTACCGCCATCATATTTGCTATCCAGCCACCAAAGCAAAATCCGACCACGCCGACTTTGCCATTGCAATCCGGGTGTGAAGCCAGGTATTCATATGCTGATATAAAATCTTCAAGCATATCATTACGGTCAAGTTTGCTTTGTAATGCTCTTCCATCATCGTCATTGCCCGGATATCCGCCAAGCGGAGTGAGCGCATCAGGTGCAAGGGTGATAAATCCTTCAAGTGCTGCCCTGCGACCAACATCTTCAATATATGGATTTAGTCCCCTGTTTTCATGAACAACAATTATTCCCGGTAGTTTGTCTTTTGCTTCTGCCGGTTTTGACAACAGACCGCGGATATTTCCTCCGCCTTTGTGCGAATTATAGGTGATATATCCGGTTTTT
>JBBSBT010000498.1:0-2945 GCA_038250985.1 Bacteroidales bacterium | reverse complement strand
GTCAATCGTAAATATTCACTTACTCTTAACTTTTTTCAATTAACTATTAACTAAACCCTACTTCGACATACGTTTGCGCTCGTGTTCCTTGAGATAAATTTTACGCAAACGCATCGATTTCGGGGTAATTTCAACCATTTCGTCAATCTGTATATATTCGAGTGCTTCCTCCAGCGTAAACTTAACTGCCGGCGGCATGCGGACAGCTTCGTCCTTAGCGGTTGTACGGAAGTTGGTCATCTGCTTGGCTTTCGAAATATTAACACCCAGGTCATTATCACGTGAATTTTCGCCTACAATCTGACCCTCGTAAATCTGGTCGAAAGGTTCAACAAAAAATCTGCCTCTGTCGGTCAGTTTATCAATACTGTAAGCCGTGGCCATTCCGGTATCAATGCTGATCAAAACTCCGGCCAGGCGCTGCGGCAAAGGTCCTTTCCATGGTTCAAATGCTTTAAAGCGATGGGCAATAATAGCTTCACCGGCGGTGGCAGTCAGAACGGCATTACGCAAACCGATAATACCACGCGATGGAATAACAAATTCAAGGTGAAGTAAATCGCCTTTTGGATTGATGCCTAATAATTCGCCGCGGCGTTGTGTAACAAGTTCAATTACTTTACCCGAAACTTCCTGAGGTGTATCCACTATCAGTAATTCAATAGGCTCGCATTTTACCCCGTCAATTTCTTTAACAATTACCTGTGGCTGACCCACCTGTAATTCATAACCTTCGCGTCGCATGGTTTCGATCAGGATCGAAAGATGCAGGATACCGCGTCCATAAACTATAAACTGGTCGGACGAACCTGTTTCGTCAACACGCAGAGCAAGGTTTTTCTCCGTTTCCTTTGCAAGCCGTTCGCTCAGGTGGCGTGAAGTCACAAATTTGCCTTCTTTACCAAAAAACGGGGAGTTGTTGATGGTGAAAAGCATACTCATGGTAGGCTCATCAATATGAATATCGGGTAAACGTTCCGGAGTTTCAGGATCAGTAACCGTGTCGCCTATATCAAAACCTTCGAGGCCAACCAGCGCACATATATCGCCTGAATGAACCGAAGTAACTTTTACACGGCCAAGACCGGAGAAGGAATATAATTCTTTGATTTTCGACCTTGTTATGGTGCCATCCCTTTTTACAAGAACAACATTCATTCCTTCTTTGATTTCGCCACGCGATACCCGACCGATGGCAATACGACCCACGTAGGAGCTATAATCAAGCGAAGTAATCTGCATCTGTAAAGGACCTTCAGGCGTTGGAGCCTCAGGAATATATTTTACTATAGCATCAAGAAGCGGAAATATATCATTCGTTTCCTCGAGCCAGGTAGTATTCATCCAGCCTTGCTTGCTCGATCCGTAAATGGTCTGGAAGTTAAGCTGTTCGTCCGAAGCTTCCAGGTTGAAGAATAATTCGTATACCTGTTCCTGAACTTCGTCGGGACGGCAGTTTTGTTTATCTACTTTATTAATTACAACAATAGGTAAAAGTCCGAGTGCAAGCGCTTTTTGCGTTACAAAACGGGTTTGGGGCATCGGACCTTCGAAGGCATCAACCAACAGCAGTACGCCGTCGGCCATTTTCAAAACCCGCTCCACTTCACCGCCGAAATCGGCGTGACCCGGAGTATCAATAATATTTATTTTAACTCCTTTATATTCTACTGAAACGTTTTTAGAAGTAATAGTGATCCCTCGCTCACGTTCCAGATCGTTGTTGTCGAGAATGAGCTCGCCAATTTCCTGGTTGTCGCGAAACAGGTTACAGCTGTGTAATATCTTGTCAACCAGTGTTGTTTTGCCGTGGTCGACGTGGGCAATAATTGCGATGTTTCGGATACTTTGCATGAAAATGTTGCTGGTGAAAAAGTGTGCAAAGGTACGTTTTATTTGCAGGTAAATTACATATATAGAAATTTACCTGGATTCGTAACATCAAAAGTCCTGGTTAAAACGCAGAAGAATAAACCCGAAGAAGAGAAACGATACGGGATTTCCCGCGACCATGCTTTAATGTTGCTGAAAGAAAATCTGATTAAAGTCTAAAGCTATTGATCAAAATTCATTCAATTTCGTTATTTTCGCAGTATGAATACGAAAGCGAAACCTATTTTCGAAAAGCGCATATTCTGGGATGTAAACTTTGAGCTGATCGACTATGACGCCAAAGCCAACTGGGTTATTGCGCGGGTTTTCGAACGAGGCGATGTGGAAGATATTCGTCAGTGCCGGAGGTACTATGGCGATAAGAAAGTGACTGAAGCACTATTGAATGCTAAATTTCTGCCCCTTCACACCATTCATTTTGCCAGTGCAATAATAGATAAGCCACTTAACGATTTCAGATGTTACACACTTCGACAGTTGAACCCAGGACTCTTTCCTTATTAAATGAGTTGATGGCTTTGCCTGCAATTCAGGAGTTTTCACTGGTTGGTGGAACTGCTTTGGCTCTCAGCTATGGACATCGCAGTTCTGTTGACCTGGACTTTTTTTTTCATGAGAAATTTAATCATCCTGAAATCATCAAAGCGCTGGAGGCAGCATTTGGTAACAGATTTGTTTATAAACAGCAACATACGGTTTTTGGTGTTTTTTGCTTCATTGATGAAATTAAAGTTGATATTGTTCACTTTCCACATCTGCCAATTGGAGCTATTGAAACAGAAGATAAAATAAGAATGTACAGCAGTGCCGATATTTCGGCTATGAAAATACAGGCCTTTCTTGGACGCGCACAAAAAAAGGATTTCTGGGATCTGCATGAACTTCTTCAGCATTATTCGTTGCAGCAAATCATGGACTGGCACAAACAAAAATACCCAAGCCAGATGCTTGCCATAAGTATTCCACATGCCATTACTTATTTTTCCGATGCTGATGAGAGTGAAACTCCGGTAAGTTTTAAAGGGCAAACCTGGGAAAAAGTGAAAGATGAT
>JBBSBT010000497.1:0-2954 GCA_038250985.1 Bacteroidales bacterium | reverse complement strand
TATACTGCCTTAAAACCTGCACCCATGCTGACCACAATGGTTTTTTCCTCATTATTCTTATAGCCCTTTTCTACCGGTTTGCCTGTAACAATATCTGAATTGAAATCAGTATTGAAATAATTTTCGCCCCGGAGATTAAAAAAATAAAGGCCATAAATGCCCTGATTAAACCTGACTGATTGAGTTTCGGGCTTCCATGTTTTTGATTTAATGGTTTTAAGATTATAGTTCATATTGATTTTCTCGCCGGGTATCAGCACAGCCGGAGGATCCGTCCATGCAACCGTATAAGTAACTCCGGCTAGCAATCCACCGGTTTTTACATCCCAGCGATTTTTTGAAATTTCAATATCATGTTTTTCACCTCTGTATCTTATCTCATCACGCATCTTCGAACTGGTACCCGCCAGAACAGTCTCTTTAGTTAAGGTTCCATCAGTAAAACTATATCCTTTCAAATACCAGGCAGTCACACTTTCTTTTGCCGGTTGACTAATGGCCGGTTGAGCTGATTTTTCATCGTTTTGCAGATTTGCATCCCACACATACGTATAAATTGCTTTAAAGCCTGCACCCATATTTACAGTAAGGATTTTTTCCTCATTATTTTTATAGCCTTTTTCGACCGGCTTGCCTGTTGTAATGTCAGCATTAAAATCTTGTTTGAAATAATTCTCACCCGAAGCATTCAACAGATACAAACCATATATCCCTTGATTAAAACTCACCGATTGGTTATCGGGCTTCCAACTCACTGATGCAATGGTTTTCAATTCGTATTTCATGGTAATTTTTTCGCCGGGAAATAATATTTCAGATGGATCTGTCCATTTAACATTGTAGGTTACACCAGCAAGTAATTTACCAGTTTTTTTATCCCAACGATTTTTCGAAATCTCAATATTATGCTTTTCGCCGGAGTATTTTATTATATCCGTCATCTTCGAGCTGGTTCCCATTAAAACATTATCAGCTGTTCGTGTACCGTCAGTAAAAGAGTATTGCGTAAATCGCCAGCCCCCTTTTTGCTGGGCCAACAGGTTCGAACTAAAAAAAAACAAGACAATTGTAACTAAAAAGAGATTCTTCTTCATATGGCTATAGTTTAAATTGACGGAAAGGAAAAGTTCTTTAGGATTTTTTAAAAAAGAATTCGGTTTTTACTTATAAATTAGCTTCTATTTACAAATATAATAATTAAATAATCCGAAGATATTATTCTTATTGAAAAACAGATTTAATATTATTGAAAGTACATATGCAGGAAACCTAAGGCTACATTTTTCCCGAATTGATTGAATCAAGATTATCCGAAACATTATTTAAATTAATAAATCAGTGATCCCTCTGAAGAATCCCATTAAACAGCATAAATCAAATTTGAATCAAAGTGAAATATACTGCATTTAAACTATTTCGGGGAAAGGCTTAGTGTTTCACGATGGGCATCTGCTTTCAAAAATCAAAAAAGAAGATGTTGATCAATCTGTAATCTTAGTATCTTTGAGAGATGAACAATCTCTGTAGTAATAACCAAAAATTTCAATACCCTTAGAAAATGAGTGTAAAAGTTCAGAATACTGGTTCTCCGATACCAATGCGGGTAAATTCAGTAGATTTTTTCAGAGGTTTAACTATGTTTTTGCTGGCAGGTGAAACTACCGGGATATATTACTTCTTCTCGAAATTTGACGGTGGTTTTATGCAATTTCTGGCAACTGAATTTACACACCACGAGTGGCACGGATTGCATTTCTGGGATTTGATTCAACCCTTCTTCATGTTTATTGTCGGGGTGAGTATTCCATTTGCTGTTGCGAACAGGATAAAAAAAGGAGACACCACTAAAACCATAACACGGCATGCGCTGAAAAGATCGTTTTTATTGCTGTTTTTCGGCTGGGCATTGTACTGTATCGGACCGGGGAAAATAGAATGGCATTTCCAGAATGTTTTGGCCCAGCTTTCGGTTACTTACCTGGTTGCTTTCCTGATACGGAACAAGAGTTTTTCGTTCCAGCTGATCTTTACATTAGGTATACTTTTATTAATTGACCTTGCTTATCGCTTCTTCCCGGTCGAAGGGTTTAACCATCCATGGGTTAATTTCGAAAACCTGGGGGCATGGACCAATAATATGATTGAGGGAGTGGACAAAGCCAGCGAATGGGCTTCATTAAATGCGATCTCAACAACAGCTCATACAGTTTGGGGCCTTATGTGCGGAAAGTTGCTTATGAGCGAAAAACCTGTGAAAACAAAAATTCAGGCATTGCTTATTGCAGGCGGAACAGCATTAGTAATAGGCTATTCGCTTGATTATTTGAATATTACGCCTATTATCAAGAAAATTGCAACCTCATCATTTGTATTTGCCAGCGGGGGATGGGCTATATTGGTACTTTGCCTGTTTTATTGGCTCATTGATATAAAGAAACTGTTCGCTACAGGAACCAATATGTTCAAAATAGTGGGAATGAATTCTATTTTCATTTACATCTTTTTCTCGATCGGAGGCAGTGAGCTCTTAGGCAGAATCTTTATTCCGTTTACCCGGTCGCTTTTCTCATGGGCAGGTCCACTTACAGTTGATTTTATTACCATAGTAGCGGTATGGTCGGCGCTCTGGTATATTTGTTACTGGCTGTATAAAAACAAGGTGTTTGTGAAGATTTAAAACGGCTGATTAACAAAACATAGTTGTGGTATAAGCTTGCAGTTTTTATTTCAATATCATTGCGTAGATAGTTGCTTTATTAAATAATTGCCTTCTGTTTAAACGCAGGTGAAAAAATCATCTGTTCTGTTAAAGTTTATATTCCGGTGCGCTGCTCCTGATATTTAAAATTTGCCATTCTATTGTGCTGTACCTTTCTGAAAACATCAAACGGCATCAACCCTTATAATGCGTACCTTTGTAAAAAAGGATAAATTCCCGGTTGCGACTAATTTTC
>JBBSBT010000496.1:0-2956 GCA_038250985.1 Bacteroidales bacterium | reverse complement strand
GTATTTCAGCAGCGAGTTTCTGTTTTTCGAGTTCCTTGCTCATGATACCCGAAATATATCCTTTCAGGTTGAGCGTTGGTTGTTTGTCAGAATATATTATTGCGTTATCCGGAATGGAGAGTTGTGTTGCCGGAATATGCAACAACATATAATCACCCCGTTTCATCAGGGTTTCCTTTGCTTCCTGTAAACTGCCCGTTACAGGAACAAAAGTATAGTTTTCGTTGTTCTCGAATTTGTTGAAAAACAATCCCGTTTCATCCAATACGCTTATAAGTTGTTTGTCATCCTGCCGGCTGGCTAAATATACTGGCAGGATAAACAACGAAGCCATCAGTACAGGACCAAGAATGGTCATAACAATAAAGGAACGTTTCTTTACCTTTGTAAGGTATTCGCGTTGTATAATGAGGAATATCTTGTTCATGGCTTTGGGGTTCAGGATTCCGGGTTTTTATTGCCATTAACGGCATTTACTGTAGAGATAAAAATATCGTTCATCGAAGGGATCACCTCGTTAAAAGCAAGTACATTCACATGCGGCAGCATGGCGGCAAGCAGATCATTTGGCCCTTTTTCGGCCGGTAACCTGAATGTTGCAGTATAAATACCATCATTAACAGAAGAATTCAGCATTTCGACTCCCGGTTCTTGAAAATGGTAAGGTGTTCCGTTGAAATCACGGTACTGAACCTGGTAGCTGTTGGTAAAATATTGTCTTTTTATATCCTTAACCGGCCCATCCAGTATTTTCTCGGCCTTATTGATCAGGGCGATATTATCGCATAGTTCTTCAACCGAGGCCATGTTATGGGTTGAGAAGATAATGGTTGATCCTTTCTTGCGTAGTTCAAGTATTTCATCCCGCAGTAAGTTGACATTAATAGGGTCAAAACCGCTGAAAGGCTCGTCGAATATCAGCAGTTTGGGTTCGTGGACCACGGTTACCACAAACTGTATTTTCTGCTGCATACCCTTCGAAAGTTCTTCCACTTTCTTGTCCCACCAATCCTGGATCTCAAATTTTTCGAACCATTTTTTTAACCGCTGACGGGCATCATGATGACTCAGGCCTTTCAACCGGGCGAAGTACAGAGCCTGCTCGCCTACTTTCATCTTTTTATACAAACCGCGTTCTTCGGGAAGGTAGCCGATCATAGTGATGTGATCAGGATTCAACGGATGTCCATCAAAAATAACTTTCCCCTCGTCGGGTCCGGTTATCTGGTTAATGATGCGTATCAGCGTGGTTTTGCCGGCTCCATTGGGGCCAAGCAAACCGAAGATACTGTTTTCGGGTACATCGATGCTTACCTTGTCGAGTGCAGTAAAATCGCCAAATTTTTTGGTTACGGAATTGATTTGCAGGATCATTGGTTATGTTGCTATAGGAGATGTTGTAATACCTGGTTGTTTTATAAAGGAGGGTAAAAATACGAATTATGTAGCTGATTAAACGAATTTCAATATTTTTAACAAAAAAGCAACCTTTACGAATAAAGGCTGCTTTTCAAAATATTCCGGGTCAATTTATTTTGCCAGGATCATTACTAATTCTATCTCACAAACTTACACCTTATACCTTAAAACTTATTTCTTACTGAAAATACTCCTTCATCCGATCGAAAAATCCCTTATCGCGGGCACCGGGCTGTGGTTTATTAGATGCAATATCCTGAAAATCAATATTCGCTCAGGTAAATTTAAATTTGAATTTGAAAACTTCCTTTCCAAAATGGCGAAAAATATCGACTTGAATTTCATATTCTATATGTGTAATATTCAGCAAATCAGATATATAAAATATTTGGAGTAATTATTGCTTATTTGTACTTTAATCCGGAAAGTTAAAATACTGATAATTAAGATGTAATATGAAATTTATTTTATAGAAAAGATGGACATGTTTGATTATTGTATATATTTAACCTCAAATGAATTAATATAAAAGTATGAGTAAATGTTTATTCACAGCAGGCAGAATGAAGGTTTCGAAATTCGGAAATGCGAAACGCCCGAATAGTTATTAAATATTTGTATAGCGGCAGAGTACTTTAAAATGACTAAACAATAGAAAAGAATCCATATAGATGTAGTATAAAAGATTGCTTATATCTAATTGCGTTTATAAAAAATTAATTATGAATAAAGGCGCCAGAATCATAGAAGAAAAGACCTTATCACAAATAGAGTCTGATACACTGCTTGAACTCCAGCAACTTAATGATGATTGGGATATTTCAGAATCCGATCTGAGGAATCTTTTACCAGAACCCGATGTGCTGCCTGCAAATATTAAAGCCCTGAAAGATAAGTTACTGCTGGCTTCGCAAATCAGCGAGGCTGCTAAAAGGAAATATTCAGCGCTATTTGAAAATAATCCATGTGGATTATTCATACTCTCAGAAAAAGGTGTAATTATCGAATTGAATTCTGTCGGAGCAATGATATTGGGTATGAAAAAGCCCCAGCTGATCAACCGGAATTTCAAATTTTTTATTTCTGAAGAGTCAAGAACTGAATTTAATACCTGTTTCAATACTATTTTTAAAACACAATGCTGTTCAAATCTCGGTGTAAAACTTCGGAAACTCGATGGTTCGCAGGTTTTTGTACATATAGATGCTGCTATCAATGAAGATAAGGTGACATGTTATTTAAGTGCATCAATTATCGCAGAACAAAAGCTCGCTGACGAATCGTTGCAAAGAGCTGAAAAAAAATACCGGCGGCTGCATGAATCATTGATGGATGGATTTGTTTATGTAGATATGGACGGAAGGATCACTGAAAGTAACGAAATATACCGTTCCATGCTTGGATATACTGCCGGAGAACTTGAAAAGCTGAGTTATCAGGATATTACTCCCGAACATTGGCATCCAATTGAAGCAAAGATAGTTTATGAACAGGTGCTTGTTAGAGGATTTTCTGCAGTCTACGAAAAGGAATACCG
>JBBSBT010000495.1:0-2960 GCA_038250985.1 Bacteroidales bacterium | reverse complement strand
GCTTTTCAACAACGACAAAGCTGTGTTCCAGCTTACCAAAGGAAACCTCAGGCAACGTATCGTTCACATTTTCGGCAGCCAGATTAACAGTAAACTTTTACCTGTTGAAGCCAAAACAGAACTTGTTTCGGTAATCGGTTATATCGGGAAGCCTGAAACTGCCAGGAAAACGCGAGGTGAGCAATATTTTTTCGCCAATGGCAGGTTTATCCGGCATCCCTATCTGCATCATGCTGTTGAACAGGCATTTGAAGAGCTAATTCCCGATTCGGCTATTCCCTCCTACTTTCTTTACATCGAAGTTGATCCTTCGACCATCGATATAAATATTCATCCCACAAAAACGGAGGTCAACTTTCAGAATGGTCAAGTGCTATATGCCTCTATCAGGGCATCGGTAAAACATGCCCTGGGGATGTTCAGCCTGAGCCCGACCCTTGATTTTGATTCAGAACCAACATTTGATTTCGTAGCCCCAAAAGGCTATGAACCCAAAGAACCTACCATTACCCTGAACCCGGATTATAATCCGTTCCGCAAGTCGCATAACTATCTTAAACCGAATGCAGGAATGGCTCCTAACCGAAGCGGCTGGGAGAAAATGTATGAAGGAATTCAGAATCAGCCTGGCTTGCAGCCAGGAAACTCAGACAACCGGGATTCTCAACTGGTTCCGGATCAACAGAATGATAATGAGTCAACCCTTCTTCCCGCAACTGCATTATACGAAGCCAATAAACTTTTCCAGGTGCAGAATCGTTTCATTGTTGCCAATGTGAAGTCGGGACTTCTGATCGTCGATCAGCAAAAAGCCTTTGAGCGGATTATTTTTGAACGGATAAGTTCAAATGCCGGTGAACAGCCGATTGCGCGACAACGGATTCTTTTTCCACAAAACATACAACTTTCGGCAGTTGATACAGAAGTAATAAACGAAATCAGTGCCGACCTGGATAGTCTGGGTTTCGAGATTTCGTCCATGGGAGGAGGAACTTTTGTTATCAATGCGGTTCCCTCGAATATGCCTTCGGACGAAATCATAGATTTTATTGATGGCTTATTGGAAGATTTTAAAAAAGAGCGGGCAGACTCATCAGATGATCAGCGAATTAAGCTTGCCCGGATTATTGCCGGAAACATGGCTGTTAAGACAGAAAAAACGCTCAAAATAGAGGAAATGCAACAACTGATTGATGAACTCTTTGCCTGCCAGGTTCCCGAAGTGGCTCCTGACGGCAGCAAAGTACTTAAGATCATACAGGTTCAAGAAATTGATAAACTGATAAGGTGAGTTTTTATAACAGACAGATTATCATAAAAGTTAAATTTGTACAAATTTGAGCCGGATGATAATTTGAAATGTTATTTATAATGACTAATTTAATGACATTCAAATAAAGTTAAACTGAAATATAATTAAATAAATACCAATGAGTTATCAAAGATACAGCCCTACCGGATTTGGATTTTTACCCCCGGTTGTTAAAAACTTATTAATTATTAACGGATTGTTTTTTCTTGCGACGGTAGTACTTGGAAATACACTTCACATTGATCTGTCTGACTACCTGGGCTTGCATTATTTTGGGGCACATCACTTTCAGCCCTACCAGTTTATTACTTACATGTTCATGCATGGAAGTTTCGGTCATATCTTTTTTAATATGTTTGCTCTGTGGATGTTTGGTAGTGTGCTGGAACAGGCCTGGGGACCAAAAAAGTTTTTAATCTATTATATGATTACAGGCATTGGCGCCGGGCTTATACAGGTATTAGTCATTTTTATACAGGTTCACTATGCCGAAGCTGGATTAAGTGCCGACCAGATTGCACAGGTTAGAGAAACAGGTTTCGATATACTGCAGAACAGTCAGAACTTTGGTGATCCTCTTATGGGAAAGTTAAATTTACTGTATAATATGACCACTATCGGGGCTTCGGGAGCCGTTTTCGGGTTGTTGCTGGCATTTGGTATGCTTTTCCCAAACTCACTCATTTACCTTTATTTTTTCATTCCCATTAAAGCTAAATGGTTTGTGATTATTTACGGCGCCATCGAGTTATTCTCAGGCGTTTATAATACAGGAAGCAATATTGCCCATTTTGCCCACCTGGGAGGGATGATATTTGGTTTCTTTATGATTGTTTACTGGAAAAAACATTCGGATCATAACCAGAATAACTATTTACAATAGTGTCAATGGTTCTGTATTGTTTTGCCGGAATTAATTACCGGATCAGGCAAATGAAATTGAATCAGTATTAAAAAATCTGAAGTAATGAATTTTAATCAGTCAGCCGGAGAGCGAATAAAAAGTATACTGCGCATGCAGCCTGCTGTTTCACAACTTATACTTGTGAATTTGGCAGTTTGGTTTGTGCTGCAACTTGTTAAGCTTGGCGGATTTTTGTTTCAGCCAATGGGTGCATCCGGGGATCAGATCTGGCTCGACATTGTGCTTCAATGGATCGGGGTTCCGGCTTCCATCCCAAACCTGATGCTGAAACCCTGGACCCTGGTCACGTATATGTTTGTTCAGGAAGGTTTCTGGCATCTGTTCTTTAATATGATCTGGCTTTTCTGGTTTGGGAAAATTTTCATGGAATTTATGCCAGGAAAGAAAATTTACACGCTTTATTTTATCGGAGGGATTTCAGGTGCCTTAACTTTTATCCTGGCATACAACATATTCCCGGTTTTCAAGGAGACAATTGAATTATCAACCACAATAGGCGCCTCGGCTTCGGTATTGGCCATAACGATTGCAACAGCTGTACTGGTGCCTGATTACACTGTGAATCTGATGTTTATCGGACCAGTTAAAATAAAATATATCGCTATTTTCTCTCTTGTACTGGATGTACTGATGATCAGATCAGGTAATGCCGGCGGACATTTTGCACATATTGGCGGGGCCATTTCAGGTGCGTTATTTATCCTTTTTATCCGTAAAGATGTT
>JBBSBT010000494.1:0-2968 GCA_038250985.1 Bacteroidales bacterium | reverse complement strand
TTGCTCCTGCAATTGGGAGGAGGTAAGCCCGAACTGTTTTAGCTTACCAGTTTTAGGAATAGTTTTCATAACAGGGCCGGCAATCACTATCCCGTCGAAAACATCGGCAGTTCCCTGAATTGTTTGCAAACTGTCAGCAACTTGTTTTGATAAACGAAGAAGTTCTTCGTGGTTGGTGCCAAAAATTTTTATTTCGATAGGTTGCACGCTGCTCATTAAATCGCCTAACATATCCGTTATTACCTGCCCGAAATCAACCGTAAGAGCCGGAAGCTCCTGCTCGCATTTTTTACGGATTTCGTCGGATACTTCATCAGTTGTTCTTGTTCTTTTCTTTTTTAGTTCAATTAAATAATCTCCGCGGTTTGGCTCGGTTATAAAAAATCCCATCTGGGTACCGGTGCGTCGTGTATAGGTTTTAACTTCAGGAATGGATTCAATAATCTTGTCCACTTCGTTCAGCATACGGTCGGTTTCCTGTAGCGATGTACCCGCAGGACTGTTGTAATCCAGTACGATGGATCCCTCATCCATCTCCGGAAGGAAGCCGGTTTTTAAACGGGGAATAATAACAACAATGCTGAGGATCAGCAATGCAATGATAACAAGACTGAAATAAGGTTTATTGAAAAGTACTCCCATCGGTTTGTATTCAGGAGCGCGGAAGGGTTTTGGGTTTTTCGAAAAAGCTTTGTCCGACGAAAAAAGCAGGTAAATAACCGGTAAGCCAATCCAGGTAATGAAAAACGAACACAATAGGGTTATGATCATCGTTTCCGTGAGGATTTTGAAATAGGCTCCGGCAACGCCTGTCATAATCTCGAATGGAATTAGAATTACAATGGTGCTTAACGACGAGCTGACCATAGCGGGAAAAAGGAAACTGATGGCTTTCCCGACTAACTCAATTGACTTTTGCTGCGGGTTTTTCTCATGAGCCCTGTGGATTTGTTCAACCACGATAATGGCATCGTCAATGATCAATCCGATGGATGCCGCTATAGCTCCAATGGTCATTATATTAAAATCGAATCCAAGTGAATAAAGCGTGATGAAAGTGAGTGCTAAAGTGAGCGGAATGGTAACCAGCAGCACCGAACTTGCCTTAAAGGAACGCAGGAAAATAATGACTACAATAATAGACAAAAGCAGCCCGATCCATAGAACATCAATGATGCTTTTAATGCTGTCGTGTACAAATTCAGCCTGGTTATAATACGGTTTCAGAACTACGCCTTTCGGCAGAATTTTATTCAGCTCCATGGCTTTTTGCGAAACCTGGTCCGCTACATCAATAAGGTTGCTGTTGGGCTGTTTTACAATTGCAACCAGAGGGAAATCCCTGCCATCGGCCTTAATTTTAACATATTCATTTTGTTCCGCAATAACTACCGAAGCGATATCGGAGATTTTAACCTGCCGGGTGGCATCATTAAAAAGAACCAGGTTTTCGAGCTCTTCCTTGTTCGTAATGGTGGCATCGGTAACGGTGAGATAAAGCCGCTTATAATCGATCGTTAAGCCGTTTGATTTTATAAACCCGGTTTGCTGCACGGCATTGGCAATGTCCTGGGTATTTATCTTTAATAATTTTAATTTTTGCAGATCAGGGATAATCCTGTATTCTTTAATCTTACCACCAATAACCTGCACGCCCGAAACTCCTGCAATGCGCGAAAAATAAGGCTTTACGGTATATTCAGCTATAAGTTTGAGTTCAACCGCATCTTTGCTGTCCGATTGCAGCGAATACCCCATCACCGGCAAAATGGAGGGGTTCATCTTTTCAATCGTAATTTCAACACCGGGAGGTAAGGAATTCTTGATCTGTGCAATACGCGATTCAATTTGTTGCTTGTCAAGATCGATATTGGAGTTCCAATCCATAAAAGCTGAAATCTCGCAACTTCCCATGCTGGTTGTGCTGCGGATAAGCCTGAGACTTTCGGCCTGCTTGATGGCATCTTCGAGAGGTTTGGTAACCGAAACCATCATTTTATCCACAGGCTGATCGCCGTTATTGGCAATTATCTTTATTTTCGGGAAGGTAATATTGGGGAACAGCGACGTTTTCATATGGGTATATGATAATGCGCCTGCTATCAAAACAAGAAACAATATAACCGCTACCGGGCTTTTAAACCTGACAAATATCTTTTCCATGCTATTTTACGACTTTTACAATGGTGCTGTCGGGTAAACCGTATGCTCCATCAATAATAATAAGATCTTTCAGCGATAAATCCGGCGAAAGTACTTCCACCATGTTTTTATTTTCATATCCTTTGGTAACAGGCACTTTCAGGGCAATGCTGTCGTTCAGGATTTTCATTACCCAAAAATCCTGCTGAATTTCGTTGGAAAGCAACGCAGCTTTTGGGATGAGCATGGCTTTCGCATGACTCGAACGGACAAACTGAACGATTACATTCAGATTTTCGGGCAACTGCCGGTTGCCGCGCATCCGGATCAGTACGTTCTGTGTCTGCGAAGTTTCATTGATCACAGGCATCAGTTTCGAGATATTTCCATCAAGCTGGGTTTCGTCGGGTAATATTATTTTGCAGCCCTGGTTGATGCGCATCATCCGGTTGTATTCGTAGGGGACATTCACCTGTACCATTAAATCCTGGTTTTCAGTTACTGTGCATAACTGGGTGCCTTCCACCACATAAACTCCCGCTGAATTGATGTTCAGTTCCCCGATTATCCCGTTTGCGGGGGCCAGTATACTTATAACGCCACTCCCGGAAGAAGAAAGCTGCGGGTCGATGCCTGATTTTTCAAGGGCTTTATTTTCCCTGGTTTGAATATCGAAAAGCACATCGTTTTTATGCACCAGGTCGCCATATTGAACATATACTTTTTTTATATAGCCCGGAATGGATGCAACGACTCCGTTCTTTTTCAGATAGACGGTTTTGCCATTCAGGCTTATGATATCGTCGATACTGCCGTTTATAAGCGT
>JBBSBT010000493.1:0-2987 GCA_038250985.1 Bacteroidales bacterium | reverse complement strand
CATTATAATATTTATCGGTTTTATGATCCTTAGTCTGATCGTGAGCCAGGTGTTGAAATCAAAATTCAGAAAATATGCTGCCATTCCAATTGGCAGGGGCTATACAGGGAAAGATATTGCCGAGAAAATGCTGCGCGATAATGGAATTATGGATGTGCAGGTTATTTCAGTGCAGGGACAGCTTACGGACCATTATAACCCGGAAACCAAAACTGTGAACCTGAGCGAGGATGTTTATTATAAGTCGAGCATTTCGGCAGCAGCCGTGGCGGCTCACGAATGCGGGCACGCCGTACAGCATGAGGAATCGTATGCTTTCCTGAAATTGCGCAGTGCTTTGGTTCCGGCTGTTAGCTTTGCATCCAACTGGGTTCAGTGGGTACTACTGGCCGGAATTCTGATGGTGAACCGGTTTCCGCAATTACTGCTTGGCGGAATTATTTTATTTGCTGCCACTACCCTTTTCAGCTTTGTTACCTTACCGGTCGAAATTGACGCCAGCCGCCGCGCACTGCTCTGGCTGAATAACAGTGGCATTACCACAAGCGAAACACAGCCTAAAGCCAAGGATGCCCTGAAATGGGCCGCATACACCTATGTTGTTGCTGCATTAGCTTCGCTGGCAACCCTGCTTTATTACGTTATGATTTTTAACGGGCGTAGGAATTAGGTTTTGGCTAATGTTTGTCTTTATAGAAAAATGAAGGGGAGATAGAGGAAATTGGAGATCGGTAGAAAAGGAATATTATAAAAAAGCCGGGTATCATTACGATTACCGGCTTTTATTTTTTGTATCAGATTTAATCTAAAGGACATATTCCATTGAGATCAAAGCCTTTTTAATTGACAAGCTTCATCTCATCAATAAGATATCCTGCCCCGGCAAATTTATCCACCACAAAAAGCACATAGCGGATATCCACACAAATGGTGCGCTGAATATTTACGTCATATTTTATATCACTGCTCATCGCTTCGGAGTTACCATCAAAAGCGACTCCCGTTAGTTCGCCATTTCCATTCATTACAGGACTGCCTGAATTGCCTCCTGTGATATCCTGGGTCGAAAGGAAGCATACATGCATAATGCCATGATCGGCATAGGGGCCGAAATCCTTTTTATTGTATAATTCCTTAAGTTTTGCAGGTACGATAAACTCTTCATTTGTTGAGTCCTCTTTTTCCATTACGCCCTGTAAAGTAGTATAATAATCGGCAAAAAGTGCATCGGCAGGTTTATAAGGCTCCACGCTACCGTATGTGAGACGCATGCTGCTGTTGGCATCGGGATAAAATGTGGTTTCAGGGTTCATTTCGCGCAAGCCGGCAATATAAAGCCGGCGGGCTCTCGAAAACTTGTCGTCATCCGTCATTTGTGAAAGCCGGGCAATCATATACGAGGCTATAAACGAATTTGCCGCCACAAATGCCGGGTCTTTTTCAATGGTTTTCTTTTTTGGATGATCCAGGAATTCCATCAGCTTTGCCTCGGAAGCAAAGATGGAATGAGCAAACATATGGTCAACATACTTGCCGGTATTTCCTTTAAACCTCTTATTTATGGTATTATAGCAATCAGGCAGATATTGCGGTTCAACATTTTTAGCATAGAGATCAAGCATATTCCGGAGCAATTCTTTTTCCAGTTCCGGATTAAAGGTTCTATAAAACTTGGCTGCCCGCTTTTTATTAATACTGATCATCTCATTGAAATCAGCCGAATCAAACCTGTTTGTAAGTTCCCCCGTCTGAAATGCAATGTATAAAATCCTCGCACCCATCAGTAGTTCACCGGCATACACTATGGCTTCGCCGGAGCGGTTTTGTGCTGAATGCTGATATACAGTTTTAAAATCATCCAGTACACTCCCGTATAGTGTTTTGCGGGTTTCGTCCTTATTAACCCAGGCCTGGAAATCATCTTCAGTCTTCTTCTTATCGTCATACACTTTCAGCCTGATAAGTGATTTGCTCTCCTGCAAAGATTTTTTCCAGAAATTTGCCAGGTATGCGTAATCTTCGGCATAAGCGATACGGGTAGCTTCGTCGGCATCCATATATTTTTTCATCACTTCCATTTTAGCCCATTTGGCTTTAATATCAGCGGGATTGGTTTGAGTTAGTTTCTCTTCAATGCCATAGGAAGTAAGGTAACGATCCGTTGAGCCGGGATAACCAAGTATCATTGAGAAATCGCCTTCCTTCACTCCTGCCAGCGAAATGGGAAGAAAATATTTTGGTTGATAGGGTATATTCTCTTTCGAGAATTCAGCAGGCTTGCCATTAGTTGCAGAATAAACACGCAGCAGGCAAAAGTCGCCGGTATGGCGGGGCCACATCCAGTTATCGGTATCCCCGCCAAATTTCCCGATGGAAGATGGAGGAGCGCCAACCATGCGTATATCCGTAAATGTTTGGTAAACAAACATATAAAACTCATTTCCTTCAAACATGCTTTCAACAGATACTTCCAAACCGGTGGCCTCTTCAGCTTCCTTTATAATTATATCGGTAACTTTTTGTATGGCCATCCCTCTGTCGCCTTCTTCCATTTCGGGCGTTACCTGCGCCAGAACACGGGCAGTTACATCTTCCATACGGATAAGAAACGAAACCGTTTTACCCGGAATCGGCAACTCTTCTTCGGGTCGCATAGCCCAGAATCCGTCGATGAGATAATTGCTCCCCACTGAACTGTTTTCGGCAATAGCTTCGTAACCGCAATGATGGTTCGTGATAAGCAATCCTTTTTGCGAGATAATGGAACCTGTGCAACTTCCATGATCCAATGCCACAATGGCATCTTTCAAACAGGATTGATTAACACTGTAAATCTGTTCAGCCGTGAGCTTAAGGCCCATTTGCTGCATTGTACTGATATTGTATTTGCTGATAAGCATGGGCAGCCACATGCCTTCGTCGGCCCTGCTGAAAAGACTGAGAAAGGTGACAAAAACAAGAATCAGGGAAATTCGGGTTGATTTCAT
>JBBSBT010000492.1:0-2996 GCA_038250985.1 Bacteroidales bacterium | reverse complement strand
TCCTGCCCGTTCAGTTCGGATCCGTTTGAATCAAGGTTGGAATTCCGGAAACCAAAATAATTATCTTTAATTATATGATTTACAGTCACCCCGCTTTGCAGCCACACCACAAGCAGTGTTCCCATATTCGTCTTGTTTTCGAATGAGCAATGATCGACAGTATTATTTTTACCATAAATTGAAACCCATTTTGAATCTACCGTTTTGTCGGCAGGATTATAATTGACAATTGTGGTGTTGGTTAAGTGGCAGTTTTCGGCATAATCAGAAGTTGTTGTTCGAAATTCAATAACCGCGCTACCACTTAAATTCCCGTTTAAAAAATAAAGTCCAGAAACAACGATGTATTGCCCGGAGAATCCTATTTTGGAACTTCCGTTAAGGATCACTTCCCCCGGAGTTTCCGCCTCCAGAACGACAGGGTGCGTGGCTGTTCCGGTTGCTTTCAGCAAAATAGCCTGATTGGTCCAGGTGCCGTTTTTCATCACAAGGGTATCGCCTGCGCTCCAGCTTCGGGCGTTGATTTCCGAAGCAGTGGTTACCTCGGTTTTTGATGCAGTAGCGGCTACACAACTTAGAAAGAATAGTATGATGATAAATGCGTTTTTCATAGTAAATTCAGCTATGCGATCAGTTTATTAGTGTGTGTTCTTATTCAGCAATACTTCGTTAGTTTTTTATTTACCGCAATGACGCAAAGAAAAAAGTCGCAGATTATCAAGATTTTAGGACGCAAAGACGCAATTCCATATATTGCCGACAATGAGTCTATTGGGAGTTATTAACGGACTGTTAATTCAGAATAAACTTCTTCAAAAAGATTATTTTACCAGTTTAACGAAAGCCGTAGTCAATCCAACGCTTTTTACGCTGGCAACACTTTCCCTGCCGTTAAGATTTACCCGGATTATAGCCCTGCCATTATACACTTCAACTTTCCGTGACCCGGATGAAGTTCCCAGGTTATCAATAAGTTTTCCGTCACCCGTTAGTCCGAATTCAACAACATTGCGGGCATCAAGGCATAATACATTTTTCGCGTCAAGCAGCTTAACTTCAATGGTTGCAACGTCGCCGTCCTGTTTTGTTTTGGTGAGGATCATTTTTGCCGGTGCGCCCCATTTGTCGGTCTGATAGGCCTGGCTGATTTCATCGGTGACGGTGACTTTTCCTTTACGGGCAATAACTTTGAGGGTATTTTGTCCATTGGAATACACTACGTTCCAGCGTAAGCCGGCAGCAGGAAAATCCTGGCTGCTTCTCTTCTTTACCCCGTAGCTTTTCCCGTTTACAAAGAGTTCAGCTTCATCGCAGTTGGAATATACTTTTACCATTTTCTCCTCACCTGTTTCGCCCCAGCGAACCGGCCAGGTGTGGCCATAAATATGAGCCATGGGCTTATCGGTCCAATACGACTGGAAAACAGAATAGGATTCTTTTTTGGTGAAATCACGTTCAACCACGCCTTTCTGATTCACATAAGGTACCGGGTTTTCTGGTCGTATAGGGGTAGAAAAATCTTTAAAAGGCCAGTACGCCGATCCTGTGAGATCCGGCATATTTTCCTGTTCTTTCAGGTGCCAGTCGATAAGATTGCAAATGTAGGATTCGCTCCAGTCACCATCTTTTGATGCACGGGCGGCACCACCATAGAGAGAGGCATCACCCAGGCGTTCGTCGGTTCCACCTCCTGTTTTTACATTCTGCAAACCCTTGTCGGGCGCCTCCGAATGGCGCATGGCATGACTGTCGCCGCCCCATTCGGCATGAAAAAAGTGTTTCATATCTTTTATAGCAGCCTCAGTATTTGATCGATATTCTGTATAAATCCCACGATACCAGCCGGCCCAGATAGATGGCGAATAAACATCAACAATATCTTTGCAGAAATCGCATCGCCTGATGGCGGTCATTCGGGTGGGATCAAGCTGATGCGCCAGGTTATTCAGTTCCGACATAAATGCACGGATTTTCTCCTTGTCAAATTCCGGGAAATCGCCCGGCCAGTCGTTTTCGTTTCCCAAACCCCAGATGATGACCGCAGGGTGGTTGCGGTGCTGCTCAATCATATCATGGAGCATTTCTTTTGCCTGGTTCTGGTATTGATCGCCGCCCAGTCCACCCCGGCACCATGGAATTTCTTCCCAAACCATAATTCCAAGGCTGTCGCATAAATTGAGTACAATCCGCGATTGCTGATAATGACCGAGCCGGATAAAATTAACTCCCATCTCTTTCATCATGATCATTTCCCGGCGGATCATGGTTTCTGTCATAGCATTACCCACTCCCGCATGATCCTCGTGGCGGTGTGTGCCGCGAAGCAACAAACGGCTGCCGTTGAATTTGAATGGGCCGTTGTCGACAAATTCGAAATTTCGGAATCCAAATTTTTCGGTAACAGTCTGTTTGCCAGCCTCGCTCGAAATGGTGGCGACAGCCGTGTAAAGAGCAGGCTGCGAAGGCGACCATAACTGAGGTTTTTTAATCGTTTTGGCGAAAACGTTTTTAGTGCCGTTGAAAGCCTCAATATCCTGTTCATCTGAAATTACCGGTTTGCCATCCGGCCCGCTGATTTCAATTTTGAGATGCGCCTTTTGCAAACCGGATTTGTTCAGCAATTCAAGACTGAAATCGTATTTACCTTCCTGGCCTTTTGCATCAACAACTGCAGTTACAAATAAACGGTTAATGGATAATGAAGGCACATATACCAGGTCCAGATACCTGTAGATTCCGCCGTACAAATTAAAATCGGAGAGATCTGATGGTATCATTTCCAGGTCACGCGAATTGTCGCATCGTATGGAAACCGGGATTTTCCCTTTGAATAAATCAGCCACTTTAGTATCCCGGAGGAAATCATTTACTGCATCAGAGATATCAACAGTCCACTCGTTGTATCCGCCCACATGCGACCCAACTTTGGTCATGTAAACATAGACCTCGGTTTTTTGTCCGGCACCTTCGAAATGAAGCAAGGTACGTCCGTTGGG
>JBBSBT010000491.1:0-2998 GCA_038250985.1 Bacteroidales bacterium | reverse complement strand
CTTTCCGGAACTTGAATTTATTGAATTGCCCTTT
Source organism: Bacteroidales bacterium (assembly GCA_038250985.1). Taxonomy (GTDB): domain Bacteria; phylum Bacteroidota; class Bacteroidia; order Bacteroidales; family UBA4417; genus UBA4417. The sequence continues at coordinate 2,964 of JBBSBT010000491.1, read as the reverse complement.
GATTATCCTATTTATCATCAGAAATACAATTTCCCGAACGGCTTACCAAAGATCCATGAACACGACGGCAAGCCACCGCAGGGATTCGGGCTTATATGGGAAGGAAGGCTTGTGTGCTTTTACGATTACGAATGCGACCTGGGTGATGGTTGGGAAGACCCCGAAGTGCATAAGGACTCACCTGAAAAGAGATTGAAGGCTTTGCAGATGGGAGCGAATATGGTGGAGTATGTGTTTGGTAAGTAAGGCGTAAGGGGTAAGGTGTAAGGTGTAAGAGAGGAGGAAAAAAGAAAAGTCAGGGCACTTCGGACTTCGGTCTCCGGTCTTCCAGCCACAATAAAAAAAAAGAATTGCAGTAAAATCATTTAATTTTTCATCATGAAGATAATGAAATTCGGAGGAACCTCCGTTGGGTCTCCGCAACGAATGCATGCGTTGATCAGTTTGATTAACGACGGAAAACCCAAAATTGTGGTGCTCTCAGCCATGAGCGGCACTACCAATGCTTTGGTTGAGATCAGCCAGGCGCTTTACCGAAAGGAAAACAAAAAAGCCGCGACTCTTATTAACGCACTGAAGGACAGCTATCAGAAAATAATTACGGAACTATACCAGTCCGCCGGTTCCCTGCAAAAAGCCAGGGAACTGATTTCAGCACATTTTGAATACCTGCAGTCGTTTACCCGCGACCTGTTCACCATCAACGAGGAAAGAGCTGTACTTGCCCAGGGTGAATTGATTTCGACGGCACTTTTTCAGTTCCTGCTCGAAGAGAAAGGTATCCCGTCGGTTTTGCTGCCAGCGCTTAATTTCATGCGCATGAATGAGAATTATGAGCCGGATATGGCGTATATTTCTGAAAACCTGAAACTTGAACTCAGCAAATATCCGGATGCCACAATGTTTATCACCCAGGGCTATATCAGCAGGAATGATTTCGGCGAAATTGACAACCTGAAACGCGGCGGAAGCGATTATACGGCCACCATCGTAGGAGCAGCAATAAAAGCAGAAGAAATTCAGATATGGACCGACATCGATGGCATGCACAACAACGATCCAAGGATTGTAAACAAGACTTTTGCCATTGCCAAGCTCAACTTCGATGAAGCAGCCGAGCTGGCTTATTTCGGGGCAAAAATCCTTCACCCAACCTGCATATTACCTGCAAAAGTTCAGAATATTCCCGTAAGGCTTCTAAACACCCTGCAGCCCGAGGCTCCCGGAACGCTGATTTCATCCGAATACCAGGCTGAAGGATTCAGGGCGGTTGCAGCCAAGGATGGAATTACTGCTATTAACATAAAATCAGGCCGAATGCTGATGGCATACGGTTTCCTGCGTGCAGTATTCGAAGTTTTCGAACGTTTCCGTAAGCCCATTGATATGATCACCACTTCGGAAGTTGCGGTTTCGGTTACTATCGATAATACGGATGATCTGGATAGTATTGTTGAGGAACTGAAATCATTCGGTAAAGTAAAAGTGGAGAGTAATTTGAGTATTGTGAGTATTGTCGGTTTTTTCCCGGCTACGAAACCCGGGTATGCCGGCGCTATTTTCGATGCGTTGCGGAATAACCCGGTACGGATGATTTCCTATGGAGGCAGCGAAAACAATATTTCTATCCTGGTGGACACGAACCTGAAAAAAGAAACACTGATGGCGCTGAATACAGGGCTTTTTAACCTTGAATGATGAGGCTAATGTTCATTAATTTACGATGAACGAATGACGATTTACGACTGCACGATTACACGACAGCACGAATCTGAACCTTGAACTCCGTCACTGCGAGGAGGAACAGCCTGTCCCGAGTTATCGGGAACGAAGCAGGAACGCGAAGCATTTAACTTTTAACTGGTAACTCCCCTAAACAATTGAATGACCATTGTATGACCATTGTAAAACTACCGAATAACCACTGTAAAACCACCGAATGACCATTGAATAACAACCTAATGACAATCTGATGACATCCTTTTCGAAAGAATTACTTCATAAATTCACACTCACCCCTACCCCGTTTTATTATTATAATATGGAGTTACTGGATCAAACGCTCCAAAATCTTAAACAGGAAGCGGATGAGTATGGTTATATAATCCATTATGCACTCAAAGCTAATTCTGAAAATACAATTCTGAAACGGATAAAGTCCTATGGATTCGGTGCGGATTGCGTTAGCGGTAACGAAGTTAAAAGAGCCGTCGAGAACGGATTTTCCGGCGAGCAGATCGTTTTTGCCGGTGTTGGGAAAAGCGATGAGGAAATTATGGCCGGGCTCGCGAACGGTATACATAGTTTTAACTGCGAAAGCCTGCAGGAACTGGAAGTTATTGATCAGATTGCAGGCGAAATGAATAAAATCGCGCCGGTTGCCCTCCGCCTGAACCCAAACGTCAGCGCCAATACGCATAGATACATTACCACAGGGCTCGAAGAAAATAAATTTGGCATCAACCAATGGGAGCTGGAAACTATTGTTGAAACACTGAAAACGTTAAAGAATATCCACCTTATCGGGCTGCATTTTCATATAGGTTCCCAGATAACCGACCTGAGTGCTTTCAAATCGCTTTGTATAAAAATCAATGAGTTTCAAAAATGGTTTGAGCAAAGGCGCATTGATATACCTAACCTGAATGTCGGCGGCGGCCTGGGAATTGATTATCATGATCCGGATTTGAACCCGATCGTTGATTTTGCTTCCTTTTTCAAACTGTTTCACGAATTCCTGGAAGTTTACCCCGGCCAGAAAGTTCATTTTGAACTGGGCCGCGCGGTTGTTGCACAATGTGGAAGCTTGGTTTCGAAAGTATTATACATTAAAAACGGGGTGAATACCAATTTTATGATCCTCGACGCGGGCATGACTGAACTGATCCGCCCAGCCCTGTACCAGGCATATCACAAAATTGAAAATCTCAGTAATGCTGATGGTGACCTGCAGCGCTATGATGT
>JBBSBT010000490.1:0-3006 GCA_038250985.1 Bacteroidales bacterium | reverse complement strand
TACGTTGGCCAGGACGACCGCATCAGCAATAAGAATGCTGTGCAACTGGGTCAGGGCGGGCTGAGTTTGTACGACAGGAAATATTACTTCGACACGGATAAGCGCGCCATTATGATCCGCAATAAATTTGTTGAACATATGGCGAATATGTATAAACTGACCGGTTATGATGATGCAAAAGCAAAGCTGGCTGCCGAAAACACAATGAAAATTGAAACGGCTTTGGCTAAAAGTTCGCGTAAAAGGGAGGACACACGCGATCCGTTGAAAAATTACACCAAACTCTCCTTCAAAAGTCTTACGGAAACCACTCCAAATGTCAACTGGGCTGCTTTCATCCAGGGTGTCGGACTTCCAAATGTGGATTCGGTGATTATTGGTCAGCCTGAATTTTTCACTGCGCTGAACGGATATTTAAAATCGTACCCACTTAACGACTGGAAAAATTACCTGAAATTTCATCTTTTCAGTAATCTTTCCGAATATATGGATGATAAAACTTACCAGGAATCATTTAATTTCTATTCAAAAATACTGTCGGGTGTTGAAGAACCAAAACCACGCTGGAAGCGTGTTGTAGAGCAGACCAACAACTCACTGGGTGAACTGATCGGACAGGTTTATGTGAAGGAGTATCTGCCCAAGGGAACCAAGGAAAAACTACTCGAAATCGGAAATGCCATCAAGGTCGTTTATGCCGACAGAATTAAAAACCTGGACTGGATGAGTCCTGAAACCAAAGAAAAAGCCCTGGTAAAACTGGATGGCATTGTTATGAAAGTTGGTTACCCCGATCACTGGAAGGACATGAGCAGTGTCAGTATCGATCGCAGCTCATATCTTCATAATGTGGTAAGTGCCTCACAATGGAACTTTAACTACATGATTGCAAAATACGGTAAACCTGTCGATCGCACGGAATGGGGCATGGAGCCGCAAACTTATAATGCCTATTACAATCCATCGAATATCGAAATCTGTGTGCCGGGCTGCAATATCCTGGTTCCGGGTTATGAGCATGTGCTTGCTGATGATGCCATTCTCTATTCCATCATTGGCGGATCCACTTTCGGGCACGAAATCACCCATGGTTTCGACGACCAGGGAGCCAAATACGACAAGGAAGGAAACCTGAACAACTGGTGGACAAGTAGCGACAGCGTGAAATTCTTCGCCAAAACCAAATTGATCGTTGACCAGTTCGACTCGTACGTGGCTGTCGACAGCCTGCATATCAACGGCAGTTCAACACAAGGCGAGAATATTGCCGACCTGGCTGGCCTGAGTATGGGTTTGGAGGCATTCAAAAAAACCAAACAATATAAAGATAACGAGCTCATTGCCGGCATGACACCGGATCAACGCTTTTTCCTCGCTTATGGCCTGGCCTGGATGATCAATATGCGTCCCGAGGCAATCGCCAACCGTGTGAAAAGCGATGTGCACTCTCCGGCTAAATTCAGGGTCATTGGCCCCTTGTCGGATATTCCTGAGTTTTATACCGCTTTCAATGTGAAACAAGGCGATGCCATGTGGCGGCCGGATAGCCTGAGGGTGAAAATCTGGTAATTTTAATTTAGGTCAATAGAAAATAGTTAATGGAAAAAGGTTGTCTAAGTCAGGCAACCTTTTTTGTTAAAAATATTTTGTTCTGTGTGATACTTCATTTTTGTGATTTCAATTTTACACAAAAATGCAAATTGAAATATTTACATCTTTCCCATGTTTGGAAATTTGTACTGAAAATAAGAGAAGCGGTCAATGAATTTTTGGGTCCTTCCGTTTCCCCGGATTTAAGTGTTTAACATTTTAAAAATGGAAGCCCCTAGCACAGGTTCAGGATTATTTTGCATTCTCAAAGGCTTAAAACAACAGTAAATACTATGTTTCCAGGATAAATACGGTTAGTATTTACCTGAAAAACAATAACTTTAATAGTAAGCCAGACGCATATATATTTGATTTAAAAACAAAGTGAATTTGATCATACTTTTAAAGATTTTCGGTATAAAACAAAAAAGCCCTGCTTTCGCACGACTTTTTTGTAGATTGGCATAATGCCGGACCTAAACTCTTCTTTTTAATTTAATTAAAATGGTTGCTGCTATAATAAGCTTCTTCGCTTACTATTTTCCCATCCTTATCAAAACTATGGGCTAACATTATTGGAAATTCAACTTTTTTACCGTCTTTTTTTGAAATGCCTGACCACACCCACCAGGAATAAACAACATACATATCGCCCTTGGCATAATATATACAATCCGGATAGCCAACCTGCTTCATATTAATATTATCCGTTTGGGCAAATTGAGTTTCCCACTCCTTTTTGCTTGCTGTTAAATCTTTGGTTTCGCCCCATTTCATAGTAGAGTTACTGAAAGTGGCATCGGGGGTGAAAAAACTGGCCAACGCCTTCAAATCCTTGGCACAATAAGCATTTACCACTTTCCTGACAGTAATGATTAATGGGTGATTTATATAAATTTTACCATTTTCCTCCGTTGTCCCGCTTGAACTAATTGCCTCAAACTGGTCATTATTAAAATACAGGAACAAGGCTGTAATTTTACCTGCCTTATTAAAACTGTATAAATTGTGCATATGCAGATTCAGGTTAATACCGCTTTTTTTATGAGTTCCTGTTATTAACAGCCAGTCCTGCACCCAAAGGCCGCCTTTGGTATAATCAATTGCATCAGGATATGCCGGCTTATCATCGACTACTTTTAAGTTTTCGAACTCGGTTGACCACCAATCCAGGCTCTTCAGATAATCTTCTTTTTTCTGTGTATTCGTGCTTCCGTTATAAATGGCAACCATACTGTCAGCCAGGAAGGCTCCGAAAGCTGCTTTGTCGCCTTTTTCAAAAGCGGCCCAAAGCATTTTGGTTTTATCAATTGCCGGATGCTTATCATAAACAGTACCGTTTTTTTCCTGGGCATAGTTTGCCAGGCCTAATAACATAGCAATAGTAAGAATTATAAATTTTTTCATCATGTATTG
>JBBSBT010000489.1:0-3011 GCA_038250985.1 Bacteroidales bacterium | reverse complement strand
CGACAATTTTACGGCCAATGAATACAAAGGAAAAATATTCCTGCGATGGGTTATTTCATCCGGAAGTACTTGTGAAGGAACAAAAATATTCCGGTCGACTGATAATTTGTCGTTCACCCAGGTTGGTGAAATACCCGGCATATGCGGAAGCTCATCCTTTGCAAAACCATATGATTATATTGATGAAAGCCCTGTTAATAATGTAAAAAACTATTACCGTCTCGAACTCGGCAACAACGGCTATTCAAAAGTAGTTGCGCTCGAAATCACTGACTTTCAGAACGATGGATACCAGGTTCGCCCTAACCCGGTATCCTACCAGGCCAGTATCTATTTTGAAAATAAAAAATCTGAGAATCATGAATTGAAGGTGTACAATCAAAGTGGAAAATTGGTTTCTTCCATCCTTTCAAATAATGCTGCTTTTGATTTCGATGCATCCAATCTTAGTTCCGGAATTTATATTTTCACCATATCCATAGTAGGTAAACCTGCTAAAATCAAAGGCAAAATAGTCGTTCAGCATTAAAATGGAAATTTGCATAAAACTGTTGTCAGGTATATGATTTTCTCCGACTAATCTATACAATCAAATTAGAAATGGAACTTACTATCAGCATAATTTATGGTTCAGTCAGGAGTGATCGCCAGGGGATTTTAGCAGCAAAATACCTGGAGAAAAAATTGCTTGAACGTGATATCAATGTTCATTTCATCGATCCCCTGTTTTATAAACTTCCATTGCTGGATAAAATGCATAAAGAGTATGCTCCCGGCACAGCTCCTGAAAACATGCAGATCATATCGGATTATTTCAAAGATTCTGATGGTTTTCTGGTGGTGACCGGCGAATACAACCATAGTATTCCGCCTGCATTAAAAAACACTTTGGACCATTTTCAGCGGGAATATTATTTCAAGCCTTCTGCCATCGCATCCTATTCCTCCGGTTCTTTCGGCGGAGTAAGGGCGGCAGAACATCTGCGCTCAGTACTAGCCGAACTTGGAATGCCTTCTATTTCATCAAGTTTGCCTTTCCCATTGATTGGCAGTATATTTAGTGATGATTTAACTCCCAAAAATGAAAGAACCGAATCTTCAACCAGGCGGTTTATCGATGAATTTGTTTGGTACGCAGAGGCATTCAAAAAACAACGTGAAACCGGAGTTCCTTACTAAACTAATAAACAATTTAAAAACACAATAGTATGAAAGCAATTTGGAACGGCAAAATAATAGCCGAAAGCAATGACATCGTAAATGTGGAAGGAAACAGTTACTTCCCGGTTGAATCAGTCAATAAATCATACCTCAAAAATAGTGATACCCACACAGTGTGTCACTGGAAAGGCACCGCATCGTATTACAGCCTTGATGTTGATGGCAAGAAAAACGAAGATGCGGTATGGTACTATCCCGAACCTAGCTACATGGCAAAAGGAATTAAGGACCGTGTGGCATTCTGGAAAGGCGTTGAAGTCACCAAAGATTAGTATTTACCATCTATTCATTTAAACCTATATAAAATTGGAAAACACCGTTCAATCAATTTCTACCTCCGAATTAGAGGCTTTGCTGGCACAATCCAATGTTCAGATCGTTGATGTCCGGCCTGTTGAAGCCTTTAATGGCTGGTCTTTGCAGCATGAAGAGCGCGGAGGGCATATTAAAAACGCCCGCAGCCTTCCGGCAAAATGGACTAAATATATTGACTGGATAGAAGTTGTGAGGCAAAAACAAATCTTGCCCGAACATAAAATTATTGTGTACGGATACCATCAGGAAGAAACAGATATAGTAGCCAGCAGGTTTATTGCTTCTGGTTATAAAAACGTTTTCGCCTACCATCATTTCAAGAAAGAATGGGCCACTAATCCGGATTTGCCCATGCAAAAACTGGAAAGGTTTCAGCATCTTGTTTCTGCTGAATGGGTAAATTCATTGATAAAAGGTGGTGAACCTCAAAATTACAGCAATAAAAAATTCGTGGTTGTACATGCCCATTACCGCAACCGCGATGCATACCTGAGCGGCCATATTCCCGGAGCTATCGATATGGATACGCTGGCTCTCGAAGCACCCGAAACCTGGAACCGGCGAAGTCCGGAAGAACTCAGGAAAGCGCTGGAAGATCATGGCATTACTGCTAACACTACCGTTGTGCTGTATGGTAAATTTATGCATCCTGATAATGCCGATGAATTCCCGGGCAGCGCTGCCGGCGATATCGGGGCCATACGCAATGCCTTTATCATGATGTATGCCGGGGTGAAAGATGTCCGGATTCTTAACGGTGGGTTCCAATCGTGGCTGGATGACGGATTTGAAACAGATTATGCCGATGAGCCAAAGAAGCCTGTGGATAGTTTCGGCGCTGTAATCCCGGCCCTTCCTGAACTAGCTGTCGACACACCCGAAGCCAAGGAAATGCTGAAAGCCGGCAATGCCGAGCTGGTTTGTGTACGAAGCTGGCCCGAATATATTGGCGAGGTAAGCGGGTACAATTACATTAAAGCAAAAGGACGAATTCCAGGTGCTGTTTTTGCCGATTGCGGTAGCGACGCCTACCACATGGAAAACTATCGCAATGTGGACCACACCACACGCGAGTTTCACGAGATAGCAGATATTTGGATAAAAAACGGTATCACACCCGACAAACACCTGGCCTTTTATTGCGGAACAGGCTGGCGTGGAAGCGAAGCCTGGTTCAACGCCTGGCTGATGGGCTGGCCACAGGTTTCTGTTTACGACGGCGGTTGGTTCGAATGGAGCAACGATCCCGGGAATCCTTATGAAACAGGCATACCGGAACTTAATAATCAGGTTTCCTAATGAAAAATAGTGTCTGAATAAAATTAATAAGATACATAAAAATGAAGATTACTGTTTTAGATGACTATCAAAACATAATTGAAAAGCTCAATTGTTTTGAACTGCTGCATGAACAGAATGTTCAGATACTTCATTGTTCTGATAAAGATCCGAAAATATTAGCAGAGAAATTACTT
>JBBSBT010000488.1:0-3021 GCA_038250985.1 Bacteroidales bacterium | reverse complement strand
TTCAAATTTGGAGGTTCCACGATAGTGCTGCTGTTTGAAAAAAATAAAATTCGCATCGATGACGATTTATTGATTAATACTTTAAAGGGTTATGAAACTGCGATCAAAGTAGGAGAAAGAATTGGTGTAGCTATGATTACAACAAAAGTTTCAGGATAGGGTTGTGATAATGTCTGAACTGGCATTCAGATGATGTGCATGAACACAGGATTCATGGTATCAAAGTAATTATAGCAATCACAGTTCAGACAATTGACAAAACCATTACCAATAGCTTGCTGCAAGCGAAATCGTTAAGGCAATGTATATTGTAAAAAGTGTTTGAAGGGAAACTGGTATGATAACATTTGCCGATAGAGTTATAGAATTTAACCAATCACTTGATTTCAAAGGCAAACTGCCTTCCGGGATCAACTTATTAAATCCTTTCAGGATAAATGCTGATATTCTGCCAATTTCATCAGCTTTTTACAGGAAATATTACAACGATACAAAACCGCGGCATATTATCCTGGGAATAAATCCGGGCAGGTTTGGCGGCGGTGTAACAGGCATCCCCTTTACTGATACCAAACGGCTTACCAACGAATGCGGAATCAGTTATACTGGCAGCGAAACGCATGAGCCATCTTCTGTTTTCGTATATGAAATAATTGCCGCATATGGTGGGAGTGAACGGTTTTACAGTGATTTTTACATTAACTCTGTTTGCCCGCTTGGTTTCACAATTTCGGATGCCAACGGGAAAGTAAAGAATTACAACTATTACGACAGCAAAGAATTAACAGAAGCCGTTTCCGGTTTTATTATCGAAAACATTAAAAAACAGATAGCTCTCGGAATTGTAACGGATATCTGTTTCTGTTTCGGTACCGGCAAAAATGAGAAGTTCCTGCGCTCACTTAATGAGGAATATGGGTTCTTCGGCGAAATAGTAGCCCTGGAGCATCCGAGGTTTATTATGCAATACAAATCGAAGTCGAAACAGCAATACATTGAAAAATATATGAATGCTTTTAAACGTATAAAATGAGCAACAACACCTCCTCCATAGTCTCCAAAGTCTGGCCCATCTGCATTCTCCTGCGCGATTTAGGTGTTGGGTATGGCATAGCGATTACCAGGAGTAACTCACTTACCTTCTGTTTCTGAAAATGACGATGAATACATCAAGCCCCAGCTGTAGTCAGCGTTCCATCAAAAAAAACTATTGTTATCCTGAACCTGCGAAACACAACACATAAATTGATGTAAACTCCGGCGCATTCCCAACGATTGACAGACTGCAAAATAGGTATACAAAACAGTATGTTTTGTAGCTGAAAACATCAAAAGGCTTCCGCATGCATCTGAAGTCGCGTGCAAGACAGGGATTTTCTATTTTAAGGCCAAGAATAGCAGAGGTTATCACAATCAGCCAATGCCAATATTTTACCGAATCGGAAGTCTTAGTGCAGATTTCTTTTTAGCGTAATTATAATATTTCAGGCTTCCTTTATAATATCCGGTGATGTTCTTACCGTTATCAGTAGTGCAATCAAATGAAATCTCATATTCACTGCCATTGTTTTTAACACTCACTTTCCCTGCTGTAATATTATGAATAGTTCCAGTCATTGTATTAGGATTAAACTTCATGCCAACAAATCCATAATCAAAAGTACCGTCTGCATAAGATGATTCATTATAAGTGTAATCTTTTATACTCAGTTTGCCGGGCTCAGAGCCATATATTTCAAAATAAATTGCATCCCCTGTTCCTGTAAGTGAGTCAACCTCACCATTACTTTCATGGATCGTAAATTCAGAGGATATTAAAGTTAAATCCAGATTATATCCTTCAGTACCGCTTTTACCATAATTTTCAATAAAGCCATTTGACAATTTATATTCTATATTGTCAAATTTAAAGGAATTGCTTGCACTGCTTTTGTTATCGTCTTTTTTGCAGCCTATAAAAAAAAGACAGATTGCAAGGACGCCTAATGATGTAGTAAATAATTTTTTCATAATACCAAAGATTTGAAATTTTTACCTACTCTGATAAGCTTTTCGGTTTCCGCTTAATTCATTTGATTCAATACCATATTTTAAAGTTAAAAGCATTAAACAAATAATTAGTTTATTAGTTCAGTTCACGATGCGATCCTGTACTATTTACCCTGGCTGGCGCTTCTTCCGACACGTGACGGCAGAAATGTCTGAATTGTAATATTGTTTGAACTGTTATTCAGATGATTCAGATGATGTGCATGAAATAGCCATGGTTGCATAAATTACCAACAGAGATGATATTATGAATAACCTGGCAAACCTATGGCTCATGAGCACATATGAAAATAAGTAAAATGCGAATAATTCCATCTGACCCGTAAAAAATACCTGCGAAGCAAGCATTAATACCGCTGAAAATAGGCAATGAATTAATAAATAATAACAGATGAAAACACAATTGAAAAAAGATGAGAAAATAGTTATGAAGACAAAACCGCACTGGTTTACTCTTATAGTACCGTTTCTTATAACGCTTATTGGATCGGTTGCAGGTATTCTGGTAAGTCTGTATATAGAATCGATCGGCATATACGGACTCATAATTGATGTTGTTTTTATAGGATACTTTATTTATAAAATTTCCGAAAGGAATCATAATTTATGGGCCGTAACCAATTTAAGAGTTATAGATGAATTTGGTGTATTTTCGAACAACACTAAGGAAAGCCCGCTCGACAAGATTAACAATGTGACTTACGGGCAGTCATTCTGGGGTAAGATTTTCGGGTATGGCAATGTTCAGATCCAGACAGCAGCAGAAATTGGCTCGACAACCTATTTCGCGGTCGAGAAACCCAAAGAGCTGAAAGATGCTATAACCAGTATGCAGGAAGAGTACAAACACAATCAGATATCAACGCAGGCAACCGAACTGGCCAATGTTATCCTTACAGGTAAGCAAAGCTATAGAACGGATGTCGCTTCCGAGCTTGAGAAACTGTATGAGTTAAAACAAAGAGGTATTCT
>JBBSBT010000487.1:0-3024 GCA_038250985.1 Bacteroidales bacterium | reverse complement strand
ACTGATCATTGATGACGACAAGATGATCCTGATGATACTAAAGCAAACGCTCACGAAAGAATCATATCGTGTGCTTACAGCTGAAAGTGGTGAAGATGGGATTGCCATGCTTGCAACATCCCATATTGATCTGGTACTTACCGATTATATGATGCCGGGGATGTCGGGGATCGAAGTCCTAACTATTATTAAGCAGAACCAGCCATTACTTCCTATTATTATTTTGACAGGTCATGGTGATGTGGCACTTACCATAAAGGCAATACAACTCGGAGCAGTTGATTTTATTGAGAAGCCTATCCATTCGAAAGAATTATTGGAAGTCATAAAACGCACCTTGGAAATAAGTGAACAGACCCAGAGTGTTTCGCAACCCTTTACTAGGGATACCCGTAAAGTAATTGAAGAGAACACCCTGATCGGAAAAGTACCTGTGATGCGGGAGATTTTTAAGAATATCGGGCGCATCTCATTAAACAGGATAAGTGTTCTGATAACAGGAGAAACAGGAACAGGCAAGGAATTGATTGCAAAACTGATTCATTATAGCGGTATAACCCGCGAGTTTCCATTTGTAGTTATCAATTGTTCGGCACTGAATGATGATGCACTGCAAAAAGAACTGTTTGGATACGAAAAAGATGCCTTCCCCGGAGCCACCGAAAGTAAGAGAGGTAAATTTGAAGCTGTAGGCGAAGGGACCATTTTCCTGGATGAAATCTCAAATCTTTCCGACAATGTACAGATAAAACTTTTCAGGGTTTTGCAGGATATGGAGTTTGAAAAGCCCGGATTATCTGAACTGCTGCCGTTGAAGGCCAGAATAATTGCTTCATCCAACAAGAACCTGGAACAGCTTATTGCGGAAGGCCGTTTTCGTGAAGAACTTTTTTACCGGTTGAAAGTATTTACAATTGATCTTCCTCCTTTGCGAAAGCGCAAAGACGATATCAATGAGTTAACTTATTTCTTTATACACAGATACAACAGGAAACTCCAGAAAAATGTAACCCAGGTCGGTGAAGGAGTTTTCGACAAACTCAAAAGTTACAGCTGGCCCGGAAATATCAGGGAATTGGAAAATTCGATTCTGCAAGCCATGATTGTTGGCCGGGGAAACTTGCTTGAAAAAGATAATATTGCCATTTCGCAGAACAATACTTCGGTAGAGGGCATACCATTAACGGAACTTACTACATTAGACGAAGTTGAAAAGGTTTATATAAAAAAAGTATTATTTCACGTAAAATGGAATAAAGTGGAAGCATCACGAATTCTTGGTATTTCTCGACCCACGCTTAATGCTAAAATTGAAAAATACGAGATTAAAACAAACTGATTCCCGTCTGATCTGACTCCATGTACCTTCTTTTATTTTAGGGGCTTTCCCTTTATTTTCATTTCACGCTTATTCTTCCAAGCTACAAAAACATACATTACATGTAAACTTATTTTACATTAACGTAAAATAATTAATTCCATTTAACCACTTTTCATCTTATTGATTTTGTGTATTTTAGATGATTAAATAATATTTTTTCATATTGGGTCAATCAAAAATTGAAAATGTTTTACACTGATTACTTGTTATATACGCCATGATAAGCTAATTTAGTCGTACTAAAAAATCAACTAGTAAAACTATTTTACACTATGAAAACGATCCGGATATTTATCACTTTATCAGTTCTGATAATTGCCGCCGTTACAGGATTGGCTCAGACTACAGTAACAGGACATGTATTTGCTGAAGTAGTTGAATCGGTAAGTGCCAGTTCACAGTCACTATCAATGCTAACCATACAAAGGAACCAAACCGGCAGTGTAAATTTCGGACAGATAGAAATAAAAAGTACGGCATCAACTTCCTATTCATTAATATTAGGTAATGCTAACCTCACCGACAACAACAAGCAGCATGTTTCGATGGAAACATCGGCTTCAGGAACTCAGAGTCCGGATGGTAATGCCATTAGCGGATATCAGTCGATAAGTTTACAGTGTCAGCCCGATGCAAATATGCTTGATCATAGAGCTTTGTCGTATCAGGGCGATGTTAATGTTGTACTGGCATACAACTAAACAGCTTATTTGCAGCATATATCCCAAAATCATCTTTTATTTTACTTACAACGAAACAGCACTTTCAGTTTAAAAATCGCAAGTACTTCCCTTCTAAAACCTAATCAGGCGCAAATCTTAATTCACTCACAACACTAGTCCAACTGTTTTTCTCAAAACGCTGATTAAGGTTGCGCCTGTTTTCTTTCTCACCAACTATTATTATTCTGAATCCGAGCAAGGGCCGTTAAATTACTTTGTATTATTTACGTATTACGTTTCTGCATTATAAACAGGCTTCTACCTGCAACTGATCATTCTATCAGTTAACAATAAATTAATGGTCGTTCCCCGTAAAATTTTACCTGTAAAAATGAATACTGAATCTCATTATGAGAATTAATTTGTCGCAATTTGATAACTTTTACCCTTTTACTGCCTTTTTCATTTCCTGGTTTATTCTTTTATTTTGATTTACTTTTAAATCATATAATATTGTTTATCATGTACTTATAAAACATTTTAAAATTTGACGCCAGCTACTATCCCGGTTTATGGCACGGTTTATGAATTATATCTTTCATCGCTCAAAACGATTTAAATCCAACTAACTCATAACAACTCAAACAACTTAAAACAATGAAAAAACTTTCAATTTTATTTTCGCTTGTGCTCATCCTTTCAATTGCTTCAGTAACAGTTCAGGCACAGGTACATGCTGAGGCTGAAACTTCGGCCAATATTGTTGGCCCAATTTCAATCCTTAAAGTTGACAACATGAGTTTCGGCAATGTAGCCGTTAGTCCAACCTTAGCAGGTACTGTTGTTCTCGACAATGCCAGTGTACGGACTCAAACCGGAGGCGTTACGCTTCCTGTTATTACCGGTAGTGTTTCCGCTGCTAAATTTACTGTTTCAGGTGAAGCAGGCACTACCTACTCCATTACGTTACCTGCTTCGATT
>JBBSBT010000486.1:0-3031 GCA_038250985.1 Bacteroidales bacterium | reverse complement strand
TTGTCCGATTCAATGGAGTCGACGCCAATAATATGAATGGTACCCGGCGGGAAGCTCCGCCATGCGTTTCGCATCACAAACGATGCGTGCTTGATATCAAAAAGCCTGATATTATGAGAAATGTCAACGATTACAGCATCAGGAATACGACTAAGTATAGCGCCCTTTACCGAGGCTACATAATGATCGGTAAGTCCCCAGTCGCTGAGTAAAGTAATAATTGGCATGTACCAGATTAGTTAATAGAAAATGGTTAATGGTAAAAAGTAATTGTATTTTATAAAAACACTTAGATGTAAAGCGATCAGGAAAAAGCTATTTTGAATTTTAAAGAATACTAGTAACTATTTTCCTTTTGTCACCCTGAGCGCAGCCGAAGGGAACTCTTAACTTTTTACTTCCCCCTAAGCAGCATCAAAAGTAAAAAATATACCCGGATAATGTTGAATTAACATTAATTTTGTGTGGCGATACACTCCATCGGCAATAACGTAATCCAATACATGACCGAAAACACATTTTCACTTGAATCATACAGCCCGCTCGAGATTTTTGGCATCAACGATTGTAACATCAGCCTTCTGCGTGAGCTTTTCCCTAAATTAAAGATTATTGCACGCGATGATATGCTGCGTATAAACGGGGATGAACAGGACATTGAAACATTTACGCTGCTGTACACTTCGATGCTGATGTTTTTTGATAATTACGGCCGCCTTGAGGAAGACGATATCCGCAAACTTGCCGGCAACGGCAATGCCGGCGAAGTAATTTCCACTTTCCGCGAAGCCAATGCCGATGTATTGGTGCATGGCAAAAACGGGATGATGATACGCGCCCGTACCATTAACCAGGAACGGATGGTTAACAGCATTGCCGAAAACGATATGATCTTTGCCATAGGACCTGCCGGTACCGGGAAAACGTATACCGCTGTTGCACTTGCCGTTCGTGCCCTTAAAAATAAGGAAGTACGTCGTATTGTACTTACCCGTCCGGCTGTTGAGGCCGGCGAAAACCTGGGCTTTCTGCCAGGTGACCTGAAAGACAAACTCGATCCATACCTTCAGCCGCTTTACGACGCACTACGCGATATGATACCCACACAGAAACTGGTGGGATATCTGGAAGACGGCACCATCGAGATTGCGCCGCTTGCTTTTATGCGCGGCCGCACGCTCGAAAATGCCTTTGCCATCCTCGATGAGGCGCAGAACTGCACCGAAGGACAACTTAAAATGTTCGTAACCCGGATGGGGCGTTCCTCAAAGTTTGTGGTTACCGGCGATATTACCCAGATCGACCTGCCGCGCAATCAGAATTCAGGCCTGGTGCAGGCCACAAAAATCCTGAAGAACATCAAAGGCATTGATTTTATTACGCTGGATGTACGCGATGTGGTAAGACATAAACTGGTGACACGGATTATAAATGCTTACGAAAAAAAAGATCAGACCTGATTTTCAGAAGAACTATCCAATCTCAATTTCAAAACAAATCAGTAATTTAAACGTTTCATTCGTTTAATAACCAGGTTATATCCTATGCGAAACATCAGGTTAAATATAGTATTGATTTGCCTGGTATCACTTACTTCAGTTCAGGCTCAGCGACCGGAACTTTCAGCTGCTGTACAGCAATTTAACAGTGAAGTCCAAAAGTTGCAACCCTGGAATAATTCAAATGTAATTAACAAAAAGACGATCCAAAAATCGCCTGAAAGCGGTGTTCAGCAATACCTCGCAAAATTCAGGACCCCGCAATTCCTGAGCAATATCATCAGTAAAGCAATCAATTCGGATAGTTTGCTGATCATTGGTGCTACCCCAGGTGACTCACTTATTATTACCGGTAACTGGGTTTGTAAAGTTGATATACTTGTTTTTGGCGACGGGAAACTCAGGTTTAAAAATGCCAATGCCACCATTCTGGGAAATATTTACGTATGGGGCGACAGTGCCGAAATCAGTGCAGATTCATCCAACCTTTTTATTCCACAACAGTATTTTTACCAGCGTTCAATTGTTGCTGCAGGCGCCGGAAAAGTGAGACTTAATCATGTTATTCTTGATTTCAGTGGTCTTTCGCACAATATTGTGGCTGCCGATTCGTCAACAATAGATTTAACAGATGTAACCAAAGTTGGTTTTACTACCAATGGTATTACAGGCAAATCGAAGTATTTTATCAACGGCACTAACCTGGCCGGTGAATTCATAATTGGTGATAAGAGTGAACTTAATTTTAAAAATGCAAATACTGTATTGCTTTGGCATGAAGTTCCTCAAAATGGCAAGTTCCATTTCAACTTCCCTCCTGCCGGTTCTGTTGCATCATATAACTTTGAACCTGATTTGCCTGGCATAGCAAATATCAATTACCATATAAAACTTGAAAACTGTACCGATGTGATGTGGGCTCTGATGCCTGCTGATAAATCGGATGTGGATATCTCGGATTCAGAAATCCGGGCAATTGGGTTATGGTTCCTCGCCCCTGACTCAGTGATTGTAAGTGGATTGGTTAACAATTCAGATTATACCGATTTCACGGCTTCACTCAGCGATAGGAACCTCCGGCTCAGGAATACTTCGGTACAAACATGGAGTCTATATTCCATGCAAAAAAGCAAAATATCTGTCAAAGGATGCATAGTGGGCGAAATCGGTTCCATGGGAACATCACAGGTTCTCACAAATTCAGTATTTGTGGATGGAAGCGGAGGCTATATGTGGGCAAATGATACTTCCTTTTTTATGGCATTTTCCACCCCTGTTACCACTCATGTCCGAAGCGAGCGAAACGGAGTGATGATATTTGCATATTCACCTCTCAACTACGGCACTGCAACTGCTCTGGGGAATTCAACCTTACTTGTTATTCAGTCATCGTTGCCGGAAGAACCGGTTGCCTATGATAATGCGAGTGTTTGGAATGTTAACATCGTACAACCTTCGTCGGGCAGCAGCAATTCGATAATTCCGATATTCGGGTATGCGCTTATTGACCGGACTCCTACAAGTATAAATCC
>JBBSBT010000485.1:0-3035 GCA_038250985.1 Bacteroidales bacterium | reverse complement strand
CCGGTATTTTAAGTACGCTAAAAGATTACACATTGATGGTGTATAACAGGGTGGGGCAGCTTGTTTTCAAAAGCAATGACCCTTATAAAAAATGGGATGGTAAAATGCGTAACGAAATCGCTGCGCCGGGAATGTATGTTTGGATAGCACGGTATTCACACAAGGAAGAAAAGAATGTTTTACGAAGGGGAACTGTGGCAGTGATTTATTAATTGCTTATAAACTTCAACCCGCATTTGCCGAAATAATTTCTGTGTCGCTAGCTAAATTTTTTAATCACTTTTTCTACCCTTTTTCTTTTTGTGTCTTTTTCGATATCATTGAGGGGGGAGCCAAGCGGTTTTACAAACAGCGCTTTATTTTTTTCATTAATGACCGGTATCGATTTTACTTCATCCCGGCGGTTAAGTGATGATGCTAATTTTTGAATGACGCTCATGACTACTTATTTTTTTAAGAATAGTAATTGCCCATAATGAGATGCAAGGTGATTTGTTCTGCTCATTAAAACTGATAGCCTGTTCCTATGTGGTTCCTTTTTGAAATCTTCTTCACTTATCG
Source organism: Bacteroidales bacterium (assembly GCA_038250985.1). Classification (GTDB taxonomy): domain Bacteria; phylum Bacteroidota; class Bacteroidia; order Bacteroidales; family UBA4417; genus UBA4417. Next base: position 2,474 of record JBBSBT010000485.1, on the reverse strand, counting down.
AAGAATGTTTAGTCAACCAGTCTGCCGCGGAAAGTTTATTGAAATGTTCTGCTAAGGTATCATTCACTTTAGTCCAGTAAACTCTAAGATTGGCTGTAGCAGGCTTTTCAGGCCCTGACTTGTCGGGAGTCCTTATAAATATGGGTTCGAGTTGCGGATATAATTTTTCACCAAAACCCAATAGGGGAAGCATTGCATCGTGAACTGCGGCAAGATGTCCCAAAAGATATGTTCCCGAATTTCTTCCGGGAGATACTTCCATTTGAAGCTGGTCATCTGTTAACTCGCTGAATAATTTATTAATTCTGTCAATGTGTGTATTCCATGCATTAAGCGAAATCATTGTTACTAACTCGAGTGAATTTTCCATATATACTATTTTTAAAATTGAAGCTTTTGAAGTTTTAAGTCGAATATTTTCAGTTTGTTTTTCTTGAGGCGAAGATACATTGCTTCGTACAGCAATGTTTAAAATCCAAAATAGCATTGTCAACTCTGAGCTGTTGTGAATAATTCGGCTTAATAATAATATTCACTATCCGTCGGGAAAAAACAATATTAGAAAATTTCAATACATTCATAATCCACTTCAAACTAAAAATTATGAAAAAATCTGCAGATGAATTTTCAACTAGCCGGCGAAACATATTAAAGATGCTTGCCGTTGGGTCAACCGCCGGAGTGTTGGGATTATTTGAAAGCAAAAGTGCACGGGCTGACGCTTACGAAAGACCAGCGTATGCTAAGAATCAACCGGTGGTTAAAATTAAAAATGTAAAAGTTATTGCAACAGCTCCGGCGGGCTCTAACCTGATTGTGGTAAAAGTAGAAACGACTGAGCCGGGTTTGTATGGCTTAGGTTGTGCAACATTTACACAAAGGGCTGCTGCGGTAGTAACTGCGATTGATAGTTACATGAATGATTTTTGTGTTGGTAAAGATGTTGACAATATAGAGGATATGTGGCAATCGTTTTATGTGAGTTCTTATTGGCGCAATGGCCCTGTGCTAAATAATGCATTAAGCGGCCTCGACCAGGCTTTGTGGGATATAAAAGGAAAACGGGCAAATATGCCACTTTATCAATTGCTTGGTGGAAAGGTACGATTTGCTATTCCCTGTTACGCTCACGCAGGAGGCAATGATCCGTCTGCTGTTTCGGAGAGCGTAAAAAAATTCATAGATGAGGGTTTTAAACATGTAAGAATTCAACAAGGCGGATATGGAGCGGTCGGAGCTGTGGAAGATAAACCGGATTTCAAAGCTGCTGGTTTTGGATACCCTGAAGATAATTATATGAATGTGCAGACTTATTTGAAGTCTGTTCCAAAATTGTTTGATGCCGTAAGAAAATCATGCGGTGATAATGTTGAATTGTTGCATGATGTACATGAGCGTGTGCAGCCAATGGATGTAATTAATATGTGCAGAAGACTGGAAGAATACAGCCCTTTCTTCATTGAAGACCCGCTGTCTCCTGAAAACACAGGTTGGTGGAAGCAACTTCGTGCAAGTACAACCGTGCCTTTTGCAATGGGCGAACTATTTAATAACGTCAACGAATTTTTAGACCCGGTAGTCAATCATTATTTTGATTATATACGTTGCCATGTTTCTCAAATTGGAGGGATAACACCGGCTTTAAAGGTGGCAAACATGTGTGAGTTCTTCAATGTAAAAACAGCGTGGCACGGCCCCGGAGATGTTTCTCCTATCGGGCATGCAGCGCAGGCTCACATTGATCTTTCCATTTGGAACTTCGGTATACAAGAGCGGGGATATTTCTCTGATAAATTGAAATCAGTTTTCCCGGGATGCCCAACAATGGACAATGGTTACATGAGTATAAATGATTCGCCCGGCATAGGGGTAGATGTTAACGAGAAGGAAGCTGCAAAATATCCCATTAGTACCAAATCTAACTGGCAGGTGAGGAAGGGTGATGGTACTATAATAAGGCCGTAGTTCTTTTGTTAATACATTGCCTATTGGTAAACATCACTGGTGTTATATTAAACATACATTGTCAATTACCCACGGAGACACAAAGACCACTAAGTAGTAACCTTTGTGTGCCTGGTGGCTTAGTGGGAAATAAATGAGGCGACATACCACTGTTAACTTAACACTAGTCTTTTAAATATTTCCCAAACCAGTTGAGGTAACGTTGAAATCTGTCAACAAGATAACTTGGCACAGTAATTCCGTGAAACTGTCCCGGATAAATTACGAGTTCAGTGGGTATGCCAACTGAACGAAGTGCCTGGTACATTTGTTCTGCACCGGAGGACGGCACATTAAAATCCATTTGGCTTGCCATAAACAGTGTGGGCGTTTTTATGCGATCTGCATGAAAGAAAGGGTAAGATATTTTAATCCATTTATCCATATTTTTCCAGGGAGCGCCAAGCTCTGTTTCATATTGTGTTACATATTGGTCCACACCATACATGCTCAACTGTAATGCACTGCCT
>JBBSBT010000484.1:0-3037 GCA_038250985.1 Bacteroidales bacterium | reverse complement strand
GTATGTGGAAATCATCAATCCTGAAAAAGAAATAGTGATGGAAAAAACATTACGGATCGACAGTGGCTTTGCGCATAACGATTTTATTTTGCCCGACTCACTTGAAGCTGGTACATATTACCTTCGAGCTTATACTAACCTGCAGCGAAACTTTGGCGATGATAAGTTATTTATAAAACCAATTCCAATACTAAATCTCACCGATAAGATTGTGTACACTGGTGAAAAGGAAGAAGAGCACCTAAACGATCTGTTAACGATCACAGCAGATAAGCCTGAATACAAGACACGTGAAAAGATTACTCTCACCCTTCAACTGAAAGATAAAAATGGAAACCCGATGGCTGGAAATTTTTCAATCTCCGTTACCGATGGAGCCCAAGTAATGAAAGTACCAGAGTGGGGAAACATAAAAGAGAAGCTTGCGATACGAAAAGAAGAAATTGGTAATATAACCAACCTCAACTACCCGTTAGAATATGGTGTTGGTTTTGCCGGGCAGTTTCTCAACGACAATGGAAAGCCTGAGAGAGCCCTGTTGAATTTTATGCAGATGAAACCACGCAATGTAATGTTAGCCGAGACAGATGAAAAAGGTTTTTTCAAACAAACAGGATTGAATTTTCATGATACCACTACTTTTTATTATAAAGCCGATAAGGCGAAAGACCTCCCGTATGGAAAAGTGAAATTAGTAAAGCGCGATGTGCCAACTGTGTACATCAGCGAGCTTGTATATAAATTAGAAGTTATTGACGCAGGTTCAGTGCAACGGATAATCTCCGAATATGAAAAGCCAAAAGATGTAATTATGTTGAAAGAAGTTGAAGTAAAGGGAAGAAGAATTGAAGATATTACAGAAAGGGCTAAAATGCCTTTTGGAAAGCCTGATGTTGTTTTAAAGGCAAATGATTTAGGGATAGACAAAATGGGTTACCCTAATCTCCTTTACTACCTGGTTGGAAAAGTTGCAGGTGTTAATGTTAGACCGGCAATTCCCTCTATTGAATTCACTCGGGCCTCAGGACAATCAATTAATTTTCAAAGCGGACCTCTCGTTGTCATCGATAACGTTCCGTTAGGAGGTGATGCCGCACAAACCTTAAGCATGATCAATCCAAATGATGTTGAGTCAATTGGATTTAGTAGAAGAATTAATGTGCTTTATGGGAGTCAGGGTGCAGCTGGAGTTATTTCAGTGAATTTAAAAAAGGGTGAGTTTGGAAATAGCGTAGTATTGCCAAATTTTAGTCAGTTAAAATTGTTTGGCTATTCACCTTCCAACAAATGGCTATCTCCTGATTATCCTGATTCTAAAGTAGATACACGTGTTGGTGATTATCGTTCTACGGTCTATTGGAATCGAGAGGTTGTAACAAATACTTTAACAGGAACAGTTACAATGCTTTTTTTTGCGGCTGACTTACCTAGTAAATATCGGATAATTGTTGAAGGTGTAACTCAAAGCGGTGAACAAGTAAGGTGTTCCTTCCTAATGGATGTAGGGAGGGATTGATCGGCATGGATGACTTGACAGGTGTTTTGCAACCATTTAATTATCTGATAAACCAGGATTATGCATTAGGATAAAATGACTCTTGATTAACTGACGAATATAGCCAGCACCGTTTGTATTCAATCAGACGATAATGTCCGACTGTGACCAAAGTGCCATGAGGCACAACCTTTAAAATGAAAATCACCAAATTAGTTTCTAAAAAAACGTAATTAAATAATTGATTATCATTCATCAAATTATGTAATGGTATTTTCTATTGCATTGCGTAATTTCGGTTAAGATATTTTGAATTTTATTTAAGAGTCCAGTATGGCTGGATTGTCTCACATTACATTAGCAATACAAAGATGTTGATCGCGACAGCATCCAAGCAACCATGCCAAAGTGGTGTGGCTTATTCTAACCATAAAATACATTAACAATGAAAAAGAGATTGAAGAACAAACTGAATTTGAAGAAAGAAACCTTAAGTTCACTTACAGGTAATGAAATGGTTAACCTTAGGGGAGGAGGAACAACGACCTTTGGTTCGGGCAATGTTTCATGCAATTGTGGGACTTATGAAACATTGAAGGAGTGCCCGACTATTATTACCTGTCAATAATTTTAGCCCAAGGTCTCAATTGTACCCAATTGTACAATCGGGGCCTTACTTGGTACTGCTTTATTCTAAGAATTTGAAAATTTAGGGATTTATTTATTAATTTTTGTCATTTCATCCACTATGCAAATTCCTTGCTTAACACGAAATAGCTTTATTACAAAAAATGAGGTTTCAACATTAAACACCCTAGATTTTCTTATTAGTAAGCGTTGGCAATTTGAGCCGCACGGATTACTATCTGCTAGCGCAGGAGCATCACTTTATTTAGTTAGTCGCCATAATCAAACAGGAGGCATAGTTTTTTTGGATCAAGGTCTCCTAATATTGGAAAGGGAAATTGCATGTATAAATTATGCTGAAATTGAAAACTATTTTGGTATTGGATATCATGCTTCGTCTCCCTATTGGTTAATTGATCATTTTATAAAATCTGGTGTATTAGATGAATCAGAGAAGATAAATTCTAATGAATGGGTTAAGCTTGCTATTGAGACAACAACCGAGGAGGAATTCACTGCTAATCGTCACGATCTGTTTTACGGATTTATTGGAAAAGCAATTATAATGGTGGAACACGATCTCCGCCTTGCCCAACCTTTTGTTACAAAGACGATAGAAGCATTGAAAAAAAATGCTATAAAAGAGTTGCTTGGGATTCATTGGGAAAGCCCCCATCCATTTCACGCAACAACTGCATTTGAGAAAACGATTAACTTTGGTATACCACATGGAAGTTGTGGCATCATGCTTTTTCTACTAAAGTGTTACGATCTGTTTGATAACCTTAAACATGAAATAGAGCCACTCCTGAAAGGAAATTTTGATTGGTTAATTGACCGATTAAACAACGCGGACAACAAACTCCTTTATTCATATTCGAATACACCCAGTGGCACGGGCAAACTTGGCTGGTG
>JBBSBT010000483.1:0-3042 GCA_038250985.1 Bacteroidales bacterium | reverse complement strand
TTGCTTATCGGTTCATTGCCTGCTGTCGATTTCTCGTTTGTACCTGCTTGTGTGAATAACTCAACACAATTTGTAAGTTCCCTATTTGTAAATGCAGCCGCTATTGCATCACGCAAATGGAGTTTTGGTGACGGAATTAATTCCACCCAGGTTGATCCGGTGCACTCTTATGCATACTCTGGCTCGTTTATAGTAACTTTGACGGTAACTGATAACGCCGGCTGCACAAATACCCGAACCCAAATAGTGGATATAGAAGCACCTCCTGTTTCATTGTTCCAGGTATCAGCCCAAACTTGTATCAACAACGCTGTTACTTTCTATAATTATTCTACTGCGGCAGCAGATCCGATCACATCTTTTTTCTGGAAATTTGGCGATGGTTCGGATACATTGATCCTGGCACCGGCAAATGGAAATATTTCTCATACATACACCTCAGGAGGAAATTTCACAACTGTTCTGACTGTAGAAACATCATCCGGCTGTAAAGCGTCTTCACAGCGTTCATTCACTGTCACAGCAAGCCCGAAGGCATTTTTTAATTTTACCAATACATGCCAGGGTTCAGGCGTAAATTTCAATGATCTTTCACAACCTAATTCCGGTCCCGCAATTGTTAGCTGGTCGTGGAATTTTGGTGATGGTACATCCGGTTCAAATAATTTGTCAAACCTTGAAAACCCTGTTCATACTTTCCTTAATTCCGGGACGTACACAGTTCTTTTGAGGGTTGAAAATGCAACAGGATGTAAGGATACAGTCTCGAAAACCGTAATAATAAAATCAAAACCTACTCTTGAATATTACTGGAATTCGGCTTGCCTGGGTAGCCCAACTTTATTTACTATGGATGGCTCCGTTACGGATATAGCTAATATTACTGCGTTCGAGTGGGATTTCGGAGATGGTACAGCGCACAATACTACCCAGCAGAACCCGGTTCACAATTATACCGTTTCAGGTAATTTAAATGTAACTCTTACAATTACTAATATCTACGGCTGTAAAAATACGCTCACTCATCCACTTATTATTTCACCAAAGCCGGATGTGGTTTTTAGTTCAACCAGTGCTTGTGAAGGTGGCAGTATTCAGTTTGCGGATCAGTCTGTGACTTCAGGCGGATTTCCTATAACAGCCTGGCAATGGGATTTTGGAGTGGCAAACTCGTCAGCTGACACATCAAGCCTGAAAAATCCAACATGGGTTTATACAAAAGCTGCTGTTTATAATGTCCGGCTAACTGTAACTTCACAAGCCGGGTGCCAGGCTGTAGCTACGCGATCGATGCAGGTATTTGGAAACCCAACGGCCGATTTTGGTTACACCGCTTCTGCCTGCGGAAATGGAGCTGTCTATTTTCAGAATTCTTCCTATGGGCAACAGGCAACCATTGTAACTTCTGACTGGGAATTTGAACCTAATAATTATTCATCACAGAAAAATCCATCTTATATTTTTTATTCAAGGGATTCGTGTTACGATGTGCGTTTAATTGTTAAAGATATCAGGGGTTGTATTGATACGGTTGTTAAAGAAGTATGTGTTCCTCCTGATTTTGACTTCACCATTGAAACTTCTACCACCTGCGTAAAGGACAGTATCCATTTTTCAGCTAAGCTTCCTTCCTTATTAATGGGTTCGCTGGTAACTTATAAATGGAATTTTGGCGAGCCTTCAACAGGCGTTAACAATACTTCAACTCAGAAGTTACCTTCGCATTATTATTCCCAGCCCGGAATATATACCATAAGCCTGGAGGCAAAGGATGTGAATAATTGTTCAAAAATCGTTTATAAGAATATCACGGTCTCACCTTTGCCTGTAGCTTTCTTCACATACACCAGCGGAATCTGCGACAGCACAATTTATTTTAATGAATCCTCTTCGGGCAATGGCAGCCCTATCAGCCGCTGGATATGGAATTTTGGTGATGGTATGTCAAGTACGGTTGTCACCCCTGATTCGCCTGATCTGTCACACCTGTTTACTTCACCGGGGTCTTATAATGTACGCCTGACTGTGATCAATGCCAATGGATGTAGTGGTAGTACTTCCGACAGTGATGTGCTTGTTAATCCATGTTTGCATGCCGCTTTTGAACTTGCTGACAGAAATGTATGCCAGAATAACCTGGTATCTTTTATCAACACCAGTTTTAGTTCGGTCCCTTCAAATATATGGTATTGGGATTTTGGAGACGGAACTCATTCAACCAATGATATATATACAAACCCGGTTTATCATAGATATAAATCGCCGGGGGCATTCACGGTGCGGATGATAATTTCGACTTATGTATATGGCCGGAAAGTAAGCGATACGGCTCACATGATAGTTAATGTGAATCCTTCGCCTCTTCCTGATTTCACCGTTGGAGTCGTTTGCCATGAGCAGGAAGCCGTTTTTACAAATATGACTTCAGGAAGTGGAATAGAAATTGTAAGTTACAACTGGACATTCGGCGAGCCTTCATCCGCTCCGTACAATTCCTCTGCGACGAAGGATGCTGCTCATCTTTATAAATTACCCGGAACCTACGAAGTAACATTATCGGCTGAAAACATTATTGGCTGCAGGGATTCAATTCAGAGGCCATTGGTCGTTAATGGATTGCCTGTTGCTAATTTCAGATCAGATTTGTCATGTACAGGTAAAAACACTCTTTTCTCCGATATATCAGTAAAAGCCGGTGCCCCGATTGTTAGCTGGAGCTGGACTATCAATGACAATAATTGTGTCATAGGCGGAGGGGATGTGCAAAACCCTGCATTTGTTTTCAAAAAACCAGGTGACTACCAGGTGAATCTGAAGGTAACTGATTCCAAGGGATGTCATGATTCCATCAGCCGGTTTGTGTCAACCTGGGAAGTCCCGGTAAGTAATTTCACTTATACCGAAAACTATAACAGTGTGCAGGGACAACTGCAGTTCAACAACACATCGGTGGATGCTACCAAATTTCGCTGGACTTTCGGCAACGGTGATGTCTCAAATGCGGAAAAGCCTGTTCAGCTCTACAATAACGAAGGAACCTAT
>JBBSBT010000482.1:0-3044 GCA_038250985.1 Bacteroidales bacterium | reverse complement strand
GATGCAAAACAGAGGATAGCAGGTTAGGAGGATAATCAGAGGAACCATTTTCCCCATTCATCGTGAAAGTGTAATTTACAAGTTACATTGCTGTAGAAGATGCGCCATCAGGAACGGATAGCGAGATTCACCGGGGCATATCATTCGTAATATATCTGTATTAAAACGGATACCCGATCGCCAGGTTAAAAACCAGGTTTTCCTTTCGCCATTGCGGATCGGAAAAGTTCACCTGTTTAATTACCCATCGTTCTCCGTTTGGGAGCCAGGGTTTGCGTATCGGGAATGCAAGGTCGGTGCGAAGTATAAGGAAGGAAAGGTCGAAACGCAGACCGAAACCGGTTCCAACTGCGAGTTCGTTTAAAAAATTCCTGGTAAATTTTGCCCCGGGTTTATCAGAGTTTTCATTATACAGCCACGTATTACCGGCATCCGCAAATAAAGCGCCATTTATGATGCTGAACATTTTGAACCGGTATTCCGTATTAAACTCCAGTTTAATATCTCCTGACTGGTCAGGAATAAAATTGCCGGAGCTTGCATCATACTGATGGTAAGTTCCCGGCCCGACTGAACGCGCCCTGAAAGCCCTGATGCTGTTGCTTCCGCCTGTAAAAAACTGCTTGATAAAAGGCAGTTCCGACGAATTACCATAAGGGTAGCCAAATCCTGCAATGATCCGGCTGGCGATTTTCGAAGCCCGGCCTGTCTTAAAATAATACCGCAGGTCCACGTCGGCTTTGATATATTGCGAATACCGGGCGCCAAAAAGTGTGGCTGTATCTCCGGTTTTATAATCAGCTCCCTGGATCAGTCCGGGAATATTACCGGCAATGTCAATATTCCCGTCAAAGTAAATATTGTTTTTACGGGTAATTTCAAGTTGATCAGAGTAAGTATACGAATAGGTTGAACCTATAATAAATTGTTTTTCGATGGTTTTAGAGAGGGAAGGATTGTTTGCAACGCTGTCGCTGTATTGCTGCGTAACATTTGTCGGTTGAACAAAAATGATGCTGACGGGATTCAATTCGTGTTCTTTACGGATATTTTCTTTCCAGTTGTAACCGGCGGAAGCGCGGAATGAGTTGAGTGTATAAAGTGCCTTCTTGTTCAGAATTTCATAGCCGAGAGTGAATTTGGTCCGCGGTAAAAAAGCATTGGTTGTGTTGAATTCGAAAAAGGGAACTAAAAAACGCGGTATGGAAAGTGTGGTTTCGGTGCCGAGTTTATAGGTATTATAACCGTGTTGTGTTCCGCTGATCTGAACTTCAAAACTTCCGTACCCTCTTATCTGAAGCTGCTCAGCACCACGGAAAGTGTTCCTGTTCTTCCAGCTTAACGATAGCTCCGACCCTGTCAGGTTATTGGATTTGGTGGTTCCGAGAACTTCGCCGCGTAATGATTTTCGGGGAAGGGGTGTGAGATAGTAATAGGCATCCAGCGTAGGTATTGGATCGGTTTCGTTATACCCGAAGCGGTTTTTTACGAATTTAAAAGTGCCTAAACTTGTCAGCCTGCTTATTGTAAGGGTTTGATTCTTCCGGCTGTAAACATCATCGCTTTTAAAAAATATGGAACGTTTAAGGAGATCGGGTTTAAACGTATTTTCTTTATCAATAATATAAAATTCGTCGGCTGAAACGGCATTGCTTATAGACGTATCTGCCAGGGTTTGCGAAAGGCTGTAATTCGGGAAAACATAAATATCACCAATGATAAAGCTTTTCCTGGCCAGCCGCGGTGTTTCCGGTTTAACCGTTACAAAAAGGTTAACCTTATGGCTGCCAATGGTGCTATCCACTTTAATCAGTAAATAGTTGGAACCGAAATAATAAAATCCCTGTTCTTTTATGGTCTGGTCGATACGGTCACGTTCGCCCTTGATCACGTCAAGGTTATATGGATCGCCCGGTTTTAACAAGGTTTTGGAGGCTGTGGCTGTTACCGTTTTTTCGAGAAGGCTGCTGTCGGTGCTGAAAGTAACGGTATTGATCAGAAACTGAGGACCAGGTATCACTCTGTAAACTGCTTTTACCTTCTGTTTGTTTGCGGACGTATCACCTTTGACAACGGCATGGAAAAATCCTTTGTTCTCCAGCCGGTTTTTCAGTATCCGCTCGTTGATCTGCAAACTAACGTTGCTGGCCAGTACGGGCGGTTCGCCAACCTTGTGTTTCATCCAGTAACGCAGACCTTTAGCTTTTTTTGGAGTACCGGCTATATTGTAAACAAACAGTTTTGGCCTTAAACCAATGAATGCTGTGTTTGGTTTTGGGCGGATTAATTCTTTCAATTCAGTGCGGAGAACTTTTTTCTGATTCTTTTTTAAACTGTCTCCCTCAATCTTTACATCAGCCCCGATGAATAGCTTTTCGCCCTTGGGCAAATACTTGGTATTGCTGCAAGCTGCCAGGCCCAGTAAGGCGGCGACTAAAAAATAATATTTATATTGCTTCAGCATCTATGATAGTTAGTTTTTGGAAACCAATTATTTTTCCAAAACGGGATTTTGTTTTTCTTCTTATTTATTCTTTTTTATTTCGTCTTTTTGGATTTGAAGGTTTTGTTTTTCTTCTTCACTTTTGTGTGCAAAGAGTTCCTTAAACACCTTATAGTCGAGTGTAAAAATAAAGCCGATGCCGGTTTCGATGATATAACCTTCGGCCACTCCCTGGTATTCGTTTTTGCGATAAGCCCTGAGCATATATCGCCCGTCGCGCGAAAGCTGGTAATCAAGAGCCACATTGCCGGCAATATTGGTTGCATTCTGGTTAGTGTTGCGCGGACCTTCGAGCTCGAAATTGCTGCCGACACTTACTTTTAGCCGGTCATTAATAAGACGTTTGGATAAACCGAAATTTAAATCAGTACGGTTTTGCAAGGCTCCGGTGGTATAATCTTCGCTCGTATCCAGGTCGTAGTTCCGATCGACTCCCTGGATCAGATTACCGGCCAGCTGATTCATCTGGTCAGATAGTATTTTGCTTGCACTGCTCCGCGCCTTTGATTCAACTCCGGCGATGCCTGTACCGCTTGCAAAT
>JBBSBT010000481.1:0-3046 GCA_038250985.1 Bacteroidales bacterium | reverse complement strand
CTGTTCTCTTGTCGGCGAGCTCTTTGGTTGTTTTTGGAAATACATCTCCGTTTTTCATGTTATTATGTTAAGATATTTAATATTTGTGCCGCACTTGTTTTGTTGCCACAAATTTACCGTTTAAATTTAATTTGTGTTTACGATTTTATAGTTTCGTTGCTGGGCAGCCGCTTTCTAGCCTTTATATCTGTGTACATCCTTTCCTGCGGGCGATCAATCCGTTTTAGGATGTTCAAAACCGCATGCAGGGCATATCTCAACTTCGCCTTCAACTAAACGGATGCCACTAATATGTTCTTTTACGAACTGACGCATAAACGTGAATTTTCTCTTGTGGTTTATCACATCAATCTGCATGTCCTCAAAGAGTTTCCTTATCTTATGATCATATTCCTGATAGCCCCAGCAGATTGGGCAAACGCCATCGGGAGCCTGATTTTCAGTTTCTTCTATAGGCTTATTGAAAAAATTCAGAAGATGTTCAGTTAGGTCCATAACCGGAAATTTTAAGTTGTAACAAAAAATCCGCTTTAAGTATTGCTTGTATTATAATCAACAAGCGCTGTATAATCCCGCTTTTGCCGAAGCAAAGCAGGATTTAATCAGGTTATGCCTGTAAAATAAATCAACAGGTTTTTTATGTGCAGGTATTAATTAACAAGGTGTGCTTCAGCCGATATTTTGGCCGTACCACCTGCATATAACCTTGATACCGGACACTTTTCCTTAGTAGTTGCGGCCAGTTTTTTCAGCTTGTTTTCATCCAGCCCATGGCATTTTACCTTGCAATCCAATTTAATTTCGGTAATGTGTGGACCTGAATCATCCTGGCCAAGAGTCACTTCGGCTTTGGTATCGATACTTTCAGGATTCAGCCCCTCTTCGGTGAGCAAAAGTGAAAGATACATAGAGTAACATCCGGCATGCGCTGCCCCGATCAGTTCTTCAGGATTGGTGCCACCGCTATTTTCAAATCGTGAGGAAAAGGTGTAAGCACCTTCGCACCCCGTAAATTTCATGGTACCACTGCCATCTTTGATCTTTCCTTTCCAGTGTGCTTGTGCTTTTGAAGTTGCCATTTCGTTTTATTTAAAATTGTCAGTAATATAATTTTTATAAAAAGATAACAGAGTCTTTTTATAAATGTTCAATTTCCCGGGATTCATGATTAATTGAAAATCAAAAATTTTCAGTTGTTTTTCAGGAATTGTCGCAATACGTATTGCAAAATTCCGCCATTGCGGTAGTATTCAATTTCTATATTGGAGTCGAGGCGGGCAATAGCTTGAAATTTAATCTCGCTGCCCTTGTCGTTTTTGGCGGTAATCTGTATTTCCTTATGTGGTTTGAGGTGATCGTCTATTCCTGTTATCGTAAATGTTTCTTTGCCTGTGAGCCCTATGCTATCGGCATTTTCACTACTTTTATATTCAAGTGGCAATACGCCCAAACCTACGAGGTTGCTGCGGTGGATACGTTCGTAACTCTCGGCCAGCACACATTTTATGCCCAACAGGAATGTGCCTTTTGCAGCCCAATCCCGCGAGGAGCCACTGCCATATTCTTTCCCGGCCAGAACCAGCAACGGAATTTTTTTCTCTTTGTATTTAACAGAAGCGTCATAAACGGTCATCTCTTTGCTTGAAGGTAAATGACATGTATACCCACCTTCTTTTTCTGATAATTTATTTTTAATACGCACATTTGCAAATGTGCCTCGTACCATTACTTCGTCATTACCTCTGCGTGAACCGTATGAATTAAAATTCTCTTTCTTAACGCCCAGGCTTATCAAATATTTACCAGCGGCAGAATTTTCACTAAAGGCTCCTGCGGGCGAAATGTGATCGGTAGTTACGCTGTCGCCCAACACAAGTAAAGCTCGGGCATCTTCAATATTTTGAAGTGTCACGGGATTTTCGGGGATGTTGTGGAAGAATGGAATTTCTTTGATGTAAGTCGAACTTTCGTCCCAATCATAAAGCTTCCCTGAAGGCACTTGCAGGTTTCTCCAGATATCATTGCCTTTAAATATCTCTCCATAGTTTTTCGCAAAATCGTCGGGCGACAAAACCTGACTCAGGATTGCGTTAATCTCATCGTCGGAAGGCCAGATATCTTTCAGATAGACAGGTTCCCGGTTAGAGTCGTAGCTTATCGGCTCGTTGATCAGATCAATATCTACCCGGCCGGCAATGGCAAATGCCACAACCAGCATAGGCGACATTAAAAAGTTCATTTTTACCTGGGGATGAATCCTGGCCTCAAAGTTTCTGTTTCCGGAAAGGACAGACGTTACAACCAGGTTATTCTCATCAACAGCTTTGGCAATATCAGGCGTAAGAGGGCCGGAGTTTCCGATACAGGATGTGCATCCGTAACCTACCAGGTGAAAATGTAGTGCTTCGAGGTCTCTCATCAGGTCGGCCTTTTCGAGATAATCGGTCACTACCTTAGAGCCGGGAGCAAGCGAGGTTTTCACCCAGGGCTTAACATCTATACCATGTTCTCTGGCTTTTCGTGCCACCAATCCGGCGCCTATCATTACAAACGGGTTGGATGTGTTGGTGCAGGAAGTAATAGCTGCAATAGCCACGGCGCCATCGGAAAGCATAAACTTCTGCTGCCCCCTGGTAATCCAAACTGTTTTTAAACCGTTTATATCTTTCGTTTCAACTTCAGCGGGCATCTTATTGTTATCAGCTTTGGAGACAGGCAAATCGCCACCCTCGTCATCGAAGCGCGTCAGGGATTTTTGGATTTCACGATCTTCCTGTGCGATGTATTTGCGATCGAAGGATTTATCCAAAAGCTCAATAAATTTATTTTTGAACTCCTTCAAAAGTATTTTGTCCTGTGGCCGTTTAGGCCCGGCAACCGTGGGCTCTATGGTATGCATATCCAATTCCAGCACATCCGAATAGGTAATCTTATCTTCGTGTTCGCGCCATAGCATATTGGCTTTGCAATACGTTTCCACCAAATTAATCTGTTCATCGGAGCGATTGCTTTTGTGCATGTACTCCAGCGTTTTATCATCGATGGG
>JBBSBT010000480.1:0-3059 GCA_038250985.1 Bacteroidales bacterium | reverse complement strand
GGGTTTGTAATACTCGAAATCCGGGAAATGTTGTCACCGGCATCCGCCCGGAAAACGGGCTGGTGTTTTGCTTCCGTTTCGCCTGGGACCTGGCCGGGCCACAGGTAAATGGTTTGTTGCATTTTATTTTGGCTCATGGCTGATAATGAAATCATGGTCAGAATGAATAGCAGGACTTTTCTGTATGGTTTCATGCTGTGAAATTATGTGAATCTGATGGTAAAGTTAATTTAAATCAGTGAGAATGTATTTTTCAAGGGCTGCATTATATTTTGATGTGCTGGGGAAATCAAAGAGTCATAAAATTTCATTTTTTAAAAAAGCATAGTAGTTCTATGAATTAATTCGGAAATTGAATAAATATTTATTTCTTTTTTACTTTTTACTTGAATAAAAAGTAACAAAAATTCAAGGCTTTATAACAATGCTGGCGTTTCTAAGCCAGAGGTATCTCCTCGCAATACAAGGCATGACAAGGTACAACAAATCCTTTCAGTTGTCGTTGCTGTGTATTGCTACGCACATGCCAGTCGCACATACCTCCGGCTAAGAACCGCTGGCGCATTTTTATAAGGCCGGTCCCTCCTAAGAGAGCTTCCTCTTAAGGCAACATTACAGAACAACGATTGGGTTTTTATGATGATTTTCAGGGAGTAGGGGCTGGCCTAATAGAAATTTCACAACAGATGTAGACGTAGGTAAACAGCGCGGGCAAGTGCGTAGCAAAACACCAGCCTCACGTGCTGCATGGATATGGGAGAATCTATCAGGCCTTTCCCGATAGCTATCGGGATTGCGAGCCTTACCGAGTCATACATATGTGTGAAATTTGTATTAAGACTAGTCCCGATAGCTATCGGGATTTTGGTTCTTTTGTGTCATGACAAAAGAACAAGGAAAAAAACAAAAAACAGAATATAGACTTATGAATTCTTTTTCCAGCACATCAAAATAATATTTAGCCTTTTCAAGAGACAATACTATCTGGCCGCAATGATCCCAAGTAAAGCCGGGGAATCATATTGGTTTTGTTTCCCGTTCCCCGTAGCGAACCTGAATGCATTCTCACTGAAATACGTCGTCAGGTAGGTGCGATAACCTTTATTATCTAAGTTTATATTTAATATTAATGAGTTATTTTACTTCAACTTCCCGTATGGTATCCGATTCAGCAACAGGAGTATATTTCAATTGTAACCCCGATGCAGTCATGATAAAGGATCCGCCATCCCTGTTATTTTCTCTAAAATCACTGTAATTGGCGCGCCAGCTCAATGGTTCATCAATTAAAACTTCTGTATTCACTGGTATTCCAACTATTACATCCATTTTCTGGTAATGCATGCCATCGTTTTGCGGAAACATGAAAAATGGATTCAGGGTTACCAGGGTATCCTGGAGTTTATATTGGTAAGAAATACTGCGTGCATACCCTGCGGCCTGCGATTCCTGCCAGGCGGATGCAGATTGGATAAATGTAATAAACAGGCTGTCGGCCGGCACCGGACGGATGCTCAGGTTTATTTCTCCTAAAGCAAATTTTAGATTTCCGGGGATTGTATCTCCTACTAAAGGCATAAAATACTGATTGTATTCGTGAGGCCCGGAAGCCAGGTGGATATGCTTCTTCTTCATTACTATGCTTTGGTGTTTTGTTACAGACCCAAGTTGTTCCGATGATCTTGAGTATTGGAATATAGCTCCGATGGAAGTAACAATTCCCGCAACAAGCAGCAATACAAAAATAATAATGATCTGCCAGCGGAAAGGCGGCCATTTTAAAAGCAGCCTCAATCCGGAGTATATCAATAAGCCGGTAATTGCCACTAACAGAAGAATCAGCGAAATATATGCCAGCCACCTTACATCCGGTCCGGGCACAAGCCATTGCAGCCCGTGTACAACCGTGGTTGTATCAAGCTGGTAGTCGCCCATATTTATTTGATCCCGAATAAGCGAAGCTGCACTGATGCCGATAAACATGGCTATTACGCTGAGTAGCAAGAATAGTCCTGCAAGGCGGCCAAGTACATTGAACAATAAGTTGAATAGCCTGGCAACTACTTCGGTTACGAACCTTATCAAAGTACCCAGCGTATGAAGTACGCTGCTTCCGGTTTTCTGTAATCCCGATCCTGCCGAAGCAAGCTCGTTCCGTAAGGTGTTGATATTAATGGTTTGGCGCTGCATTTCAAGCTTCTCCGAAGTTGTTTGTGCCACGGGCAATATAAGCCATAAAACAACATATACAATTATTCCGACAGCATAAAACAAAGTGAAAGCTGCAAAAATCAACCTCACCCAAACCGGGTCAATACCAAACCATGCAGCAATTCCTGCTGCCACGCCGCCAATCTGCCTGTTGGCCGGATCACGGTAAAGTTTCCCGCGGGTTTTGATTCCGGGCGTATTTTGGGGCCTTTCGGTTTCCGTATCTGACAGCTGATCAGGTTCGCCCATACTAGCAATCACATCTTCAATATGTTTAAGCGTGATTATTAGCTGGCCATTTTCTTTTTGCTGATCGAGAAGTTCAGCTATTCTCATTTCGATATCGGCAATAATTTCAGTATAGCCCTGTTCGGTTGCAAAAAAGTGGCGAAGCCGATCGAGATAGCTGTTGAGGCATTCGTATGCATCGTCGTCGATGTTAAAAATACGGCCGCCTATATTTACTGAGAAGTTCTTTTTCATTTGTCGGTGGAATTTGAGGTTTCTGTTGATTCTGATGAGTTGGTGCCTGCAACCAGTGCGCTTACGGCTGTAACAAGTTCATCCCAGCCCGAGCGCAACTCCGAAAGGAAGGATGTGCCTTCGGCTGTAATAGTATAATATTTGCGTGGAGGTCCCGAATTGGATTCTTCCCACCGGTAACTGAGGAAGCCTTCGTTTTTGAGCCGGGTCAGGATAGGGTACAGGGTACCTTCGACCACGATCAGGTGCGATTGTTTCAGCCGTTCAAGTATATCGGATGCATAAGCTTCGCGGCTACTTATAGCCGCAACCACACACATTTCGAGTACGCCTTTCCGCATCTGTGCAATTGTTGAATCTGCTTT
>JBBSBT010000479.1:0-3071 GCA_038250985.1 Bacteroidales bacterium | reverse complement strand
TGCATTAATTGTGATTGCCCGTAAAAACGATTTATCCGAGTTTAAAGAAACCGGTCTCGCTGTTGATGCTATAATTTCGGACCAGCTTATCGAAAGCATTTTTTATAAGAATAACCCTATGCACGACGGAGCTGTTATTATAAGCGAGAATAAAATAAAAACAGCGCGTTGCATTTTGCCGGTTTCGGGTAAAACGGACCTTCCCAGCGAGTTCGGGCTCAGGCATCGGGCAGCCATTGGGATTACTGAAAAAACCGACTCCATCGCCATTATTGTTTCCGAACAAACCGGCAGGATATCCTATTGCCGTGACGGTGAACTATCTTTGGATATTAAGGCATCGGGATTAAAGACTTTGCTTACGGATGACTTTTCTGCCAGGGGGTAAGTTGAAAATGTTCGATTTCGGATGTTGGATTGGAGATTGCAGACCTGGTATTTAAGTCTTCAACATACAACCGGACAAATCTTTATATCTGAAAACCAATTATCTGTTAACTGTTTTTCCCGAGTCAGCATTCATCCTCTCAAATTCGCGTACGATTTCATCAGGAGTTTTCCCCAGAAGTTTAATCGCTGTGCGGGCATCGTCAGCTAACTGATGATCAGGATATTTATCCAGGAATTTTTCGTAATATTCATCAGCCTTGCCAATATTCCCAAGGACATTTTCATATGTAAAAGCTTCCATAAAATAACATTCAGGAACTCTTTTATAATCAGGATACGAATGAATAACCGACTCGTACAATTCAATTGCCTGTGTACCACGATTATAATTTCCTGCAAGGCCGGCCGCTTGGTACAGATAATTTGGAGCCATGCTGTCATCCGGGTATTTTGTAACAAAATTCTGGTAAGCACTCAATAGTTCATAGGCTCCGGCGGTATCGGTGCGCGCTATTGCCACCATTTTTGATTCCATATTTGCAATTTTACCCGACATTTCATCACGCGAAGACGAACATGAAAATAAAAACAGAAAAATAAGAACCTGGAACAGCATAAATGCGTTTTTCATAACGGATATTTCATCTGTTAGTGACTCATTATAATATTTAAGTACTTCCCGGCAAGATTTTCTATCCCACTAAGAAACAAAAGCCACAAAGCATCTTCGTTTACTTAGTGGCCCTGCCTGCAGCAGGCAAGTTTGTTAGAAACCTGTTTGGTTCTGCTTGTTCAGGTCAAGGTTTTACTATGTAATCAACGTTTCCTGGGAGGGAAAATCATTTTGTATTTAGCGTCAGTGATACCTTTCGCAATGTCCTGCAACTTGCGCTTTATCATGATTTTACGAAGCGGGTGTATTTTATCAACAAAAAGGATACCGTCAAGGTGATCATACTCATGCTGGATAATCCTGGCCAGGATCCCGCTGAACCATTCGTCGTGAAAAACAAACTGCTCATCGTAATAGGAAAGCCTCACATCTGATTTGCGCATCACATCCTCATGAATATCAGGAATACTGAGACAACCTTCGTTGAAAGCCCATTCTTCGCCTTTATCCTCTTTTATTTCAGGATTGATAAATACCTTTTTAAAATCTTTTGTTTCAGGCGTTTCTTCTTCATAGGGTGTAGCATCAATCACGAAAAGACGGATCTGTTTGTTGATCTGAGGAGCAGCAAGGCCCACTCCTACCGAAAAATACATGGTTTCCCACATATCGGCAATAAGCTGCGTTAGCCCGGGATACTCAGCGCTGATTTTAACCGACTTTTTACGTAGATTAGGATGTCCGATGGCTACAACTGGAAGAATCATAAGTAAGGGAGGAGTTAAAAATTCTAAGTTAAAAGTTAAAGGAAAGGATGTTATATATTGGTATTCGTCATAATCATTAAAAACGTATTGAGAGGCAAATAGTTCACATCTGCATACTTTTCATTTCGAGGTATGATTGCAGAATAATAACTGCGCTTACCTTGTCAACCAGGGCTTTATCCTGCCTGACTTTCTTTTTTGCACCGGATTCGAGTATAGCAGCGCTGGCCATTTTGGAAGTAAAGCGTTCATCCATCCTTTCGACCGGAATGAGTGGAAATGTTTTTTGCAAATGCTTTACAAAGGGCTCAGTGAACCTTGCCGATTCCGAAAGTTGATTTTGCAAGGTCAATGGATAGCCTACAACAAAACAATCCACTTTTTCGCGCGAAACATAATCCTTCAGATAAGCAATAACATCTTTTGAGTGAACTGAAGCAAGTGCACCGGCAATCATACTGAGTTCATCAGTAACAGCAAGCCCCACACGCTTCTGACCATAATCAATGGCTAATATTCTGCCCAAATCCGTTATTTTTCGGCAAAATTACAAAGAATTTGCTTCAGGAAGTCCTAACGTTTACTCTTTTCCGGGTTCTTTGCCATAAAAAGCAAATCCTCTATCCGATATTCTTTATAAAATCCGTAATTTTGGAGTGTAAAAATAAACCATGGATCATTTAAAAAGAATTATTGAAAATGCCTGGGACGATCGTTCATTACTGGGCCTTGACGAAACAAAAAATACTGTATTTCAAATAGTTGACCTGTTAGATAAAGGGGAAATACGCGTCGCCGAACCGGTTGGCAGCGAATGGAAAGTGAATGAATGGATTAAAAAAGCGGTCATCATGTACTTCCCGCTCAGGCAAATGGAAGTGATGGAGGCCGGCCCGCTGGAATTTCATGATAAAATACCGCTTAAGCATAACTACAAGGAACTTGGCGTCAGGGTTGTACCTCATGCCGTGGCCCGTTATGGCGCTTACCTGTCGCCCGGGGTTATCATGATGCCTTCATACGTAAATATAGGTGCATGGATAGGCGCGGGAACCATGGTGGATACCTGGGCTACTGTCGGCAGTTGTGCACAAATAGGTTCAAATGTTCATCTCAGCGGCGGCGTTGGCATCGGGGGAGTGCTTGAACCGGTGCAGGCAGCGCCAGTGATCATCGAGGACAATTGTTTTATCGGGTCAAGGTGTATAGTGGTCGAAGGGGCACGAATAGGAACAGAGGCTGTACTGGGAGCCAACGTTGTGATTACCATGAGCACTCGGATTATTGATGTAACAGGCAGT
>JBBSBT010000478.1:0-3076 GCA_038250985.1 Bacteroidales bacterium | reverse complement strand
TGCAAATACTGCATGGATATGAATCTGAGTATAAGTGTTTGCCATATATATAGGTATTTCCCTGGTTATAATTTTTCCTTTATGCCGTTAGGCATAACAGATTGGTAAAAAGGAAGATAAAAAGCGATCTGCCGTCCCGTACGGGACGGAACAAAACATATAAATTGGTTTCTACCGATCTGTCGTCCCTACGGGACTGAGCGCAAATTTATACAAGTGTTCTCTTTCTTAGCATTTTTATATGCCGTCAGGCATAACAGATTGGTAAAAAGGAATATGAATGAAGATCTGCCGTCCCGTACGGGACGGAACAAAACATATAAATTGGCTTATACCGATAGGTATTTGCTTGCGCAAATAATCTATGGGACTTGCCAATTTTGTTTATAGCCAGGTTGCGACATTGAGTCGCACGCTGACTATTATAATCCCAGCAACACCTTCGTCGGCTCGTTTCCTTCAAACAGCATTTTAGCCGGGTTCTCGAGCAATTCCTTAACCATCACCAGGAAACTTACTGATTCTTTGCCGTCAATCACCCGGTGGTCGTACGATAAAGCCAGGTACATCATGGGTGCTACCACTACCTGTCCGTTCACAGCAATAGGTCTTTCAATAATATTATGCATTCCAAGTATAGCGCTTTGCGGCGGGTTCAGGATGGGAGTCGACATCATGGAACCGAACACTCCGCCATTGGTAATGGTAAAAGTGCCGCCGGTCATTTCTTCGAGTGTAATCCGGTTTTCACGGGCTTTGCCGGCAAGTTCTTTGATACGAATTTCGATTTGTGCCAGTGACAAGGATTCGGCATT
This sequence comes from Bacteroidales bacterium, assembly GCA_038250985.1. GTDB lineage: Bacteria > Bacteroidota > Bacteroidia > Bacteroidales > UBA4417 > UBA4417. Next base: position 2,261 of record JBBSBT010000478.1, on the reverse strand, counting down.
CCGGATTACCGGGACTACAAGGCCCTTTGGGGCGCTCACAGCAATTCCTATATCTGCATATTTATGAAATACCAGCTCGTCGCCATCAATCATGGCATTTACCTGGGGGAATTTAGTAAGGGCAATGGTAATAGCTTTGGTGAAAAACGACATGAAACCTATTCCAACACCATAGGTTTCCTTGAATTTATCATTATACTGTTTCTTAAGTTTCAGGATCTCACTCATATTCACCTCGTTAAAGGTAGTGAGCATGGCAGTTTCATTTTTTACGCTAACCAGTCGTTGTGCAAGCTTTATGCGCAGTGTCGACATTTTTTTGCGTTCAATGTCGCGTGAATTTTCAACAGCGGCAGCCTGCAATGCTGGAGCCGCAACAGTTTTGCCGGAACTAGCATTCAACACATCCTGGCGGGTAATACGTGTGTGGCCTAATTGTTCGAGTACTTCACGACCGGTCAGGTGTTTCTCCTCCATTATTTTGCGTGCAAGCGGGGTGATTTTAACATCAGTCTCGGCGGCAGCAGGCACTTCAATGTGTTTTATTTCAAGTTCAATCGGTTGTGCAGGCTCAGTTTTCTTTTCAGCAATTTTAGGTGCCTGGCCTTCAGGTGCTTTGGCATCGCTGTCAATCTGAGCAATTATAGTGCCTATATTCACTGATTCACCCGCTTCGATTAGTATGCTTATGGTGCCGGCAACTTCGGCATTTACAGTAAGAGTAGCTTTGTCCGAATCAATTTCAGCCAATTCGGTATCTATCTCTACATAGGAGCCGTTTTCCACCAGCCAGTTTGCAATCTGAACTTCTGTAATTGATTCGCCCGGTGTAGGGGCTTTTATATCTATAATCATGATGATTGTATTACTATGAATCTTGAATTTTTATAAATTCTGTTTGAAAGATACTTTCTGAAATCAATTTATCATAAACGGGAAAATTATGCTTAGGGTAAAATCCGAAATTCAAATTCCGAAATATCAGTATATCACCAGGCACTCCTTTATTTAGCCTGTTCCATCGCTTTCCATTCCCTGGGAGCACAAAGCATCTTACAGGTTTTATTCCGGTTTTCGCAGGTACAGTCGCCAAAGGCTTTGTCAATAATTTTTTCCTGGCGCAGTATATGCAGTTTGGGCGAACCTGTGGATGGACTACCGCTTTCCGGACGCGCAACAAGCAATAGTTTCAATCCTTTGAAATGCCGCAGTATAAATGACCAGGCACCCATATTGGCAGGCTCTTCCTGCACCCATGCAAAAACAGCAGCATTCGGATATCTTTTTATTATTTCCTGTAACTGAAGCATCGGGAACGGGTATAACTGTTCGACCCGCACAATTGCTACACCGTTATGTTCACGTTTGCGACGTTCGGCAATCAGGTCGTAATATACTTTGCCAGTGCAGAAATCCACGCGGGTAATTTCCGAGGGATTTGCCGTGTCATCATCAATAACTTCCTGGAATGATCCCTTTGATAGTGCTGCAACCGGTGAAATACATTCGGGATGCCTGAGCAGGCTTTTAGGCGTGAAAACAATAAGTGGTTTACGGAAATCACGATGCACCTGCCGGCGCAGCAGATGGAAAAAGTTGGCCGGAGTTGTACAATTGGCTACCTGTATGTTATTCTCAGCGCATTGTTGCAGGAATCGCTCCATACGCCCGCTTGAGTGTTCAGGCCCTTGTCCTTCGTATCCATGCGGCAGAAGCATAACGAGTGAGTTCATGACACGCCATTTTTCCTCGGCGCTCACAATATATTGATCGATAATTATTTGGGCGCCATTCATAAAATCGCCGAACTGGGCTTCCCAAATGGTGAGTGAGAAAGGCGAAGCCAGGGAATACCCGTATTCGAACCCCAGCACGCCATATTCTGAGAGGGGTGAGTTGTAAATCTGGAACGGAGCCTGTTGGGGACTGATATTTTGCAGGGGTGTATATTTCTCTTCGGATTCCTCCATGGTAAGCACGGCATGTCGGTGCGAAAAAGTGCCTCGTTCCGAATCCTGCCCGCTTACACGAACCGGGATGCCTTCTTCGAGTAGCGTGGCATAAGCAAGCAACTCGCCCATGGCCCAATCCACTGTTCCATTGTCTGTAAACATAGTTCGCCGTTCTTCGGTGAGGCGGACCAGTTTTTTAAAGAAAGGTTTCCCATGTGGCAAACTTGTAATTTTTTGTGCCATTTCAAGCAGCAGATCGAAAGGTACACTTGTATCAACCGTTTTAAGGAAATCAGCTTCGGTAGCCGG
>JBBSBT010000477.1:0-3078 GCA_038250985.1 Bacteroidales bacterium | reverse complement strand
GAATACCAGAGCCTTTCACTATCCGAAAGCATTGGTAATGCAGGCTTTTTTGCCATTCTTGAATTTGGTGTAAAACTGGTGATCTATTACATACACGAACGCATCTGGTCAGGAATTTTCTGGGGCAAATACTGGCGCAGGCATTACTGGGCCCGTCGTGCATGGAAGCGCGCCTACCGGAAAGCACATAAGTAAATCGCTGAAACCTTTTCTGTATCAGGCTTACACTTTTTTGCAGGCTGTGATCTCATAAATTCTATTTGAGATGATTCCAACAGGAACCTGCTTGTTTAAATCTCTAAACTTTGCCAATAACGTTCAATATAAAAAACTTCATTTCCACAAGGCCTTTAATAGTTAAGCAGCAGGTCCGACAGGTTGGTTGTGATGGATAGCATGTAATTGTTCGCTTTGACATTTACTATTTATTTCTTTTGATCAGTAAACTTATTATTTTTGTAATAATCTCAAAATACTATCAGATGACAAAACTGAACCTCGCCAGGATATTCTCATTTCTCTTTCTTGCCTTACTCTCTTCTTCCGGGCTCAGGGCCCAAAACCCTTCAGTTCAGAAAAAAAATGTTTATGTTTTCAACATAAGTGACGAAATCGGGAAACCGGTCTGGTTCAATACGCGAAAAGCGCTGAATGAGGCTAAAGCAATGAAAGCGGATATTATCCTGATTCACATGAATACATATGGTGGTTTGCTCGAATCAGCCGATTCAATACGCACGGCCATACTGAATACCAAAATCCCGGTATGGGTTTTTATTGATAACAATGCCGCTTCGGCAGGAGCGCTTATTTCCATTGCCTGCGACAGCATATATATGCGCCAGGGTGCCAATATTGGTGCTGCCACCGTGGTAAATCAAACCGGGGAACAATTACCGGATAAATATCAATCGTATATGCGTTCGATGATGCGCAGTACTGCACAAGCCACCGGTCGAAACCCTGATATTGCTCAGGCTATGGTTGATCCGCGGATTCATGTTGAGGGTGTAAATGATTCAGGACAGGTCGTAACTTTTACGGCCCAGGAAGCCATGAAACACGGGTATTGCAATGCCATGGCCGAAAGTATTCCCGATGTTCTGAAAAAAGCCGGAATCACAGACTATACTATTCATGAACAACAACTTACGGCTACCGATAAAATTATTGGCTTTCTTATCAGCCCTTTGGTTGCAGGCATCCTGATCGTTTTGATCATTGGTGGTATTTATTTCGAATTTCAGACCCCGGGCGTCGGTTTTCCGATTGCCGTCGCCATTATAGCAGCATTGCTTTACTTCGCACCGCATTACATTGAAGGTCTGGCAGCTAACTGGGAAATTATTGTGTTCGTTCTGGGCGTAATTCTCCTGGCAGTTGAAATATTTGCCATTCCGGGTTTCGGCGTTACCGGGATACTTGGTATAACACTGATGGTGATGGGGCTTACACTCGCCATGATCGATAACACTTATTTTGAATTCAGCAAAAGTGCAACCTCCAAACTTGCCGAAGCATTCTTTATCGTGGTGATTGCTTTTTTTGTTTCCATTACCGGCTCAATTTATATTACCAGGAAGCTTTTTACCGGGAAAACATTTTTTGGCGACCTGGCACTGGTTGCCACCCAACAAAAAAAGGAAGGATTTACCTCGGCTGATGCAACGTATACAGACATTAACGGGAAAACGGGCATTGCAAATACCATGCTGCGACCGGCTGGCAAAGTAATGATTGACGGGTCACTTTATGACGCTATCGCACTTACCGGTTACATCGATAAAGGAGAAGAAATTGAAGTTGTAAAATACGAAACGGCACAACTTTTTGTCAGGAAGATTAAAAAATAAATATAATTAATATGCCGGTTATTGAAGTCATACAATCGGATATTACCAAACTCAATGTGGATGCTGTTGTAAATGCAGCCAACTGCAGTTTGCTTGGCGGTGGCGGGGTGGATGGCGCCATACACCGGGCTGCAGGTCCTGGTTTGCTGGCTGAGTGCAGTACTCTGGGAGGATGCTTGACGGGAGAAGCGAAAATCACAAATGGCTATAACCTCAAAGCAAGCTTTGTTATCCATACCGTTGGACCGGTTTGGCAGGGTGGCAACAACAACGAAAGTGATTTACTGGCAAGCTGTTACCGAAACAGCTTATTGCTGGCTGTTGATAACAAATGCAGTTCCATAGCTTTCCCTAATATTAGTACCGGGGTGTACGGATTTCCTAAAGAACTTGCCGCAGATATTGCCGTTCGTGAAGTCCGTTCATTTTTAATTGCAAACAATTCCATTTCTAAGGTGTTATTCTGTTGTTTCGATTCCGAAAACTATTCCCTCTACAACAAACGGCTCTAATCCCTGGAAAATGAACACAACAAAATGGCTCAACACCGCTCTTTGGCTTAGTGTTATTACTATTGTTTATAATATAATTGAAGGCCTGGTTTCTGTTTATTTCGGAAGCGCAGATGATACGTTGGTTCTGCTGGGCTTTGGCGTAGATAGTTTTGTGGAAGTAATTTCAGGAATCGGTATTCTGCATATGGTTTTGCGTATGCAGCGTTCTGAAATTAAAAATTTCGATAAATTCGAACGGCTTGCGCTCCGCATAACAGGCGTTGCTTTTATCGTACTTTCCGTTGGGCTGGTAGCCGGCAGCGTTCTGAACCTGGTTAATCAATCCAAACCAGAAACGACCCTCGCCGGGATTATCATCTCTTCCGTTTCCATTCTTACCATGTATTTCCTGATGCAATATAAGCTGAAAACCGGCAAAGCGCTGAACTCAGAAGCTATAATTGCTGATGCTCACTGTACTAAAACCTGTTTGTACCTGAGTTTCATTCTGTTGGCATCAAGTCTGCTGTACCAGGTTTTCAAAATAAGCTATATTGATATTGCCGGTTCACTGGGAATTGCCTGGTATGCCTTCAGCGAAGGCCGGGAGAGTCTTGAAAAAGCCAGGAAAAATCAGCTTTCGTGCAGCTGCGGTGATAATTGTCACTAAATTTGATATTTGATTTAAACGCATCAACTATTAACTGTTTTCTTTTAACCATTAACTGTTT
>JBBSBT010000476.1:0-3080 GCA_038250985.1 Bacteroidales bacterium | reverse complement strand
ATCATTAATATTTATAACTATTTTATTTAATTATGCTTTTGCTCAGATTATTACTGTTACGCAAAGAGGTACACGAATAATTTCAGTAAAAGTTCCTGATAAGTTTCCAGACACCACTTTAGCTGTAAAAGAAGATATAGTCAGCACCGAAGTTCAAAATGAAATGGATTTAAAAGATAAAATAGTAGAAAGAACATTTGGAAGTGTATTTCTACCGCTTAAAGGCAGGCTTTTTATAACCTGTAATCGGTAATTACAACTACACAAATTTTCGTAAATAAGGATACACAAATTTTGGCAACAAGGAATGCAGAGTTTTTCCTTCCCGGGGGATTCCCTGGGAAGGAAAAACTCTATTTTGTCGGAAATAACCCCGACAATTATGAACGCATACTTAACCAAATTGATGATGTATCACGAAATTCACAAGTTAAACAGAGAGGGGCTTTCTGTTTCACAGATATGCCGCACTCTAGTCTTGAACTGGCGTACCGTTAAAAACATGCTTTCAATGAATGAGAGGGAGTTTGACCAGTTTATGGAAAAGCAATCCTATCGAAAGAAAAGCCTTATTGTTTTTGAGAGTTTCATCAAAGAGCGCTTAATCCAATATCCTGATACCTCAGCATCTCAGATGCATGACTGGTTAAAAGAGCACTTTGCGAATTTCCCATTGGTATCCCCCAAAACGGTATTCAATTTTGTAATATGGATCCGTCAGCATTACCAGATTGCCAAAACAAGTATTGCCAGGGAGTATGAGATGGTAGAGGAATTACCCTATGGAAAGCAGGCTCAGGCAGACTTTGGCCAATATAATATGCGCGATGGGCAGGGAGAACGGATCAAAGTTTTCTTTTTTACAATGGTCTTATCACGATCCAGGTTTAAGTATGTCTGGTTCCAGGACAAACATTTTACCAGTGAACTTGCCATTGAGGCACATGAAAAAGCATTCGTTTTTTTTGGTGGCATGCCCGATGAAATTGTTTATGATCAGGATAAAGTTTTTTTAGTAAGTGAAAATAAAGGTGATCTGATTTTAACTTCCTGTTTCAGAGCCTATACCAGACAAAGGCCTTTTAAACTTCATTTCTGCCGTAAGTCGGACCCCGAAAGTAAGGGGAAAATCGAGCACGTCGTAAAATTTACCAAACAGAATTTTCTCTATAACAGGCCTTTCCAGGATCTGGATACTTTAAACATGGAAGCCCTGGCATGGCTGGGACGTACAGCAAATGGAGTGGTTCATGGAATCACAAAAAAAGTACCCGGTGATGAGTGGAATATTGAAAAACCATTTCTCATTCCCTGTTTGGAATATGCACTACCACCGGTTAAACCGGAAACCTGTACCGTAAGAAAAGATAATACCATCTACTGGAAAAGTAATCTCTATTCAGTTCCCCTGGGCACCTATAATGGAAGAGGAAGCCAGGTGACTATGAAACTGGAGGAAGGTTATATCATTCTGTCAAACATGCAAAGCCTGGAAATATGCAGGCACCTGGTAGCATCAGGTACAGGCAAAAAGATTAAAAATAATGACCACAAAAGAGATAAATCCACCGCCATTAATGCCCTCATTGATGAGCTTAGCCAACTACTGGATAATCCATTGCAGGTAAAACAATTTTTGAATGCCATCCGAAAGGAAAAGCCCAGATATGTCCGCGATCAGGTACTTGTCTTCAGGCAGGTCATTGAAAATACTGAAAAGACCATTGTTCAAAGGGCACTGGATTATTGCTGCGACAACCAGGTATTAAGCGCCAATGACTTTAAAGCTGTGGCAGAACAGTTTACAAGGGATGAATTTTCTTTTCACCAGCCAGGATCCAAAATCGTATATATGAACCTGTTAGGCAAATTACCGGCGGTAGCATTGACTGAGCCTGCTACCAGCTCAATTAAAGATTATGAAACAATTTTAAAAATCAAACCTTAAATCATGGACAACAAACAACTCATCGGGCAGTATTGCCAGCAATTTAAAATGGGTGGAATCATCCACCGGATTGACCAATTGGTTACGGAAGCAGAAGCCAATGCAACAGGATACCTGGAATACACAGCCAGGCTGCTGGGCATAGAAGCAAAACACCGGGAACAAAACGATATTAAAAAGCGTCTTAAGACCGCAAGGTTGCCCCGTTCCTGCGATCTGAGCACCTTCGATCATAGCTTTGATAACGGGTTGAAGAAGGTACGCTTAAATCAACTCAGGGAATTAAACTGGCTGGATCAGATTTATAATATTATTCTGATGGGGCCATCGGGCACCGGGAAAACTTTCCTGGCTGCCGGTCTTTGTAATGACGCTATCAGCAAGGGATACAGCGCTTATTTTAGAACAATGGAGGAACTGATCAATATGCTTAAAATGAAAGATTTTACACGATCAGCCAAAGCGGACTATAAAAGATTATTAAAAGCCAACCTGATCGTTATTGATGATATTATGCTTTTCCCTGTTGAAAAAACTAATGCCGTTACTCTATTTAATTTTATAAATAATCTTTATGAGAAGACATCCTTCATTGTTACAACCAACAAGAAACCTACAGAATGGGCTGCCATGCTTAACGATGAAGTACTGGCAACTGCATTACTTGACCGTTTATTATATCAATGCGAAGTTATAAATCTTACAGGAAAAAGCTTTAGAATGAAAAACAGAAAAACAATTTTTGATGAAGACAAAAACTAATCTATTTTTAACCGGAATTGTGTATTCCTTGTTGCCAAAATCTCTGCATTCTTAATTACGAAAATCTCTGCAGTGTCAATTGCCAGTTACATGACCGCGTTTTTCCAATCGCCCACATGGATGAACACACGGGATTATCAGCAACAGAAGACACCACTTCTTCTGATCATTTTAAGCAGGGCTATTATGAAATGTATAATTCCATTTACAATCCTGCAGGTATAACCACTCCGGATAGTTTGGAAAGTATGCTTTCAAATTATCCTACCTGGAACGGCCACCCGATTGGACTTTTGTATTATAATTTTAATTCCCTTGATACCAATGCACTGCAGGATCATTTGGTAGATACGCTTGCCAATGGACAGTT
>JBBSBT010000475.1:0-3115 GCA_038250985.1 Bacteroidales bacterium | reverse complement strand
AACTGCCCTTTAAGGATGACCTCTTTGCAGTTGTATTTGATGGCAATTTATTCATTAATTATCAGAACCGGTTCCATAAACTTATTTTAACCGGCGCAATATCAACTTTTTACACCGAAGTTGTTGTTAATTATTCGTACCGGTATTACCAGGCTTATGATTATTTGTATTTTGTTGATCTTATGGCCGGCACTATCGGCAAATTGAAGCCCGGAAATATTGATTATATTATGCAACGGGATCATTTACTTTATTCTGAATATTCAAATCTGCCAGACCGGAAGAAAAAGAAAGTGCTGTATTCGTTTGTTCTCAAATATAATTCACGTAATCCTATATATATACAACCTTATTAGTATGAATAGATCTGATACTGAAGTTTGTACCCGGGATAAAAAACAACAAATTATGAAAATTTTTCCACTGTTTTGCTTGCTTCTGTTTGTCCTGGTGTTTTCAGGATGCAGGAAAGATAAAGTTGACTTACAGCAGATTCTGACATCCACAAGCTGGGAAGAAATTGATGGTGTTTATAATGGTAAACTTAACTCATTTAAAAGCCTTTATAAAGTGACTTTTAATACAAATGGGGAATTTGAAATTATATACAGATCATGGGGCGTTAATTCAACTGACAGCATTTCGCGTGATACAACCAAACGAGCTTTAGGGTTTGATAACATTTCAGGGAAGTACAGCTTTTTGAACTCAGGGAATACAATCGTATTCAAGCCCTATAAAATAAAAGTGGTTCTGACAGACTCAGCAAGTATATTTTACGGATGCGACAGCATTCAATATTTCATTGCGGATTGGCAAATTCGAAAATTAGGCTCGCATATCCTTGAAACTCATGGTTTGAATCCGGACACAACTAATCATTCAAACTGCATTATGATTCAATTTTTAAATGACTTCAATTTTCGTCCATTTGAATAATAAAGATTATTTTTGATGATCCTGTTGGTACATTTAAAAGTGATGAAGCTGATATGCCACAACTGCCAACCATGTGTTAGTAAATTTTAAAAAGCCATTCTGGTTTTAAAAGTCAAAGTTCAAAAAGAAATACTTTTAATCTACAATCCACATTCCGCATTAAAAAATCCGAAATCAAAAATATGCTACCCTTCACCCTTACCATACTCGGCTGCAGTTCAGCAACACCTACTTCGGAGCGCAATCCTACTGCACAGATTCTGAGCCATGGCGATAAACTGTTCCTGATCGATTGTGGTGAAGGCGCGCAGGTTGCACTCCGAAAGATGCACATTCATTTTCAACGGATCAGGCATATTTGTATCAGTCATTTGCACGGAGATCATTTTTACGGGCTTATTGGCCTGATTTCGTCCATGCACCTGCTCGGCCGGACAAAACCACTGCATATTTACGGCCCGCCCATGCTGAAGGAAATACTTGATATGCAGCTGCTGGCTTCGCAAACTACCTTGCTTTATCCGCTTGAATTTCATGCCACACAGGCCGAAAAACCGGAAGTGATTTTCGAAGATGAACATATTGCGGTGAGCAGTTTCCCGTTGCTGCACCGTATCCCTACCACGGGGTTTCTTTTCCGGGAAAAGCCCTATGAGCGCAAGATGAGAAAAGATGTATTGGAATCGCTCAAAATCCCGGTCCACCTGATCCCGAAATTACGGTCCGGTGAGGATTATACTGCCGCGGATGGTACCGTTCACCGCAATGCGGAAATTACAATTGATCCTCCTGCTCCGAGGAGTTATGCTTTTTGTTCGGATACGGCTTATTTTGAAGAAATCATCCCGGTGATACAGGGCACCAGCATGCTTTACCACGAAACCACATTTATGAACGACCGGATCGCAAATGCCACGGATAAGTTTCATTCAACCACCGGGCAGGCAGCTACCATTGCCGTGAAAGCCGGTGTTAAGAAACTGCTGATCGGTCATTATTCAGCGCGTTACGATGATCTGCAGCCTTTGCTCGATGAAGCCCGGGCTGTTTTCCCTGAAACGGATTTGGCAGTTGATGGGTGTGTTTTTGAGATTTAGTATTTTAGACGTATTATGTGTGGTTTTCAGCAGAAAATAAAGTATGAATCTTTTAAATATTGAATAATGAACAAGGAATGATGAATTTTGAAGTTAATAAACCCTTATCATTCAATGCTTTCTTGATTAATATTGAGTTTCAAATTCCAGTCCCGGTCAAATTGAAATCAAATATCAACAACACAGCTAAACTTCATTATTCGATGTTCCTTGTTCATTATTCAATATTCACTCTAACTGTTACCAGACTAAAGTTAAGCGAACAGGCCCGTAATTATTCTTGCCTTCCGTTTCTGCTTGTCTCATAAATCATATCCAGCAACCCGCCAGCTGGTTTATCACTTCCAAGTTCCCAGAACATAACCCCTCCAAGTTTATGCTCCCTGGCATACCTGGTTTTGTAATACACCGACCGCATATTGTCATAAGTGGCAAAAGTCTTCGTACTGCTGTTATAGGCATATGGCGCTTTGGCCTTGTTATCCCAATAGGACTCAAATCCGGATGCCTTACCCAGTTTAGCATCCATATCCTTATAATTGATGTATTCGCTAAATTTTCCTTTCTGGTAAAGACCGTGATCCGTGTCGTCCACTTTGCTGAAGGTGCGTCCGTAAAAAGCCATTCCAATTACTATCTTGTTCAGGGGAACACCCAGGGAATCAAGAAACATAACAGCGTGATCCGTGGATTCTCTTTGTCCGGGGGTTGAATACAAAGGAGAAAGATGACCGGTACGTTTGCTGCTCCCGTTTACCAGGTCATAGGTCATCAGGTTCACATAGTTTACAAGCGGCATCACTTTGTACCACTCAACCGAATTGTTGAGGTAATCGCTGAAGCCTCCGGCTGCAAAGCTTAGCTCATAACCGGGGCCCAGCGTGTCGCGCAGGGTTTTTAGCAGGTAGCTGAAATTCTGCCTGTCTTCAGGCATATACTTTTGTCCCGGTACCGACTCAAGTGCAGGGTATTCCCAATCTAGGTCGAGGCCGTCGGCCTTATATTCTTCTAATAGTTTCAGCACGGATTGAGCAAATTCCTGCCTGCCTTTTTCCACATCAAAAACGCTGCTGCAGGTT
>JBBSBT010000474.1:0-3151 GCA_038250985.1 Bacteroidales bacterium | reverse complement strand
GATGGCAGCGAGGTGGCAACGACTTTCCTGGCCGGTGAAGCTGAACTTAATGAAGCTCTTGATGCAGCAAATAAAGTTGCAGATGAAATGGCAGCAATGCCTTCTTACACAAGATATGCTATCCTGACACAGATTAGTGAGGAGCTGATATCACTCCGTCAGCAGTTTGCTGAACTGATAACCCTCGAATCGGGCAAACCTATACGCTATGCTTTGGGCGAAGTGGACCGGTCCATCCAGACTTTTACTGTGGCTGCCGAAGAAAGCAAACGGCTGCCAAAAGAATATATCAGCATCGACTGGACTCCTGCCGGTGCCGGGAAGGAAGGCCTGGTGAAATATTTCCCCATAGGGATTGTGGCAGGTATCGCTCCTTTCAATTTCCCTCTTAACCTGGCTGTTCATAAAATTGCTCCTGCAATTGCCGCAGGTTGCCCGATCATACTTAAACCTTCGAGTAACACTCCTTTAACCACATTAATGCTGGCAAAGGTTATTGATCGGACGGCTTTGCCCAAAGGGGCCGTTTCCATCCTGCCGATGAACCGCCAAACCGGCAACAAACTGGTTACCGACGATCGCATCAGCCTTCTTTCGTTTACAGGATCACCTGTGGTGGGCTGGAAGATGAAACGCGATGCCGGGACTAAAAAAGTCGTGCTCGAATTAGGCGGCAATGCCGGCGTTATTGTTTCGCATGGTGCCGACCTGGAAGTGGCTGTTGCCAAATGTGTGGCCGGGGGCTTTGCTTACGCCGGGCAGGTTTGCATTCATACCCAGCGTATTTATGTCATTGAAAACCTGTTCGAATCATTTGCCGCAATGTTTGTTGAAAAAGTTAAAAAGCTGAAACCGGGTAACCCGCTGGATCCGGCCACGGATATGGCAGTGATGATTGATGAAGCAAATGCCATCCGTGTCGAAAACTGGGTTAACGAAGCCGTAGCTGATGGTGCGAAAATTCTTGCCGGGGGTAAACGGGAAAACAGTTTTATGCAGCCTACTGTTCTTACCGGCTCAAAAGAGGATATGCAGGTTTGTGCAGCGGAGGTTTTCGGCCCTGTAGTGGTGATTGAGCCTGTACATACTTTTACCGAAGCGGTTGAAAGGATAAATACCGGTCGCTTTGGCCTGCAGGCCGGTGTGTTTACCGACAGCATTAATGAGATGAACCTGGCTTTCGACCAGCTAAAGGTTGGTGGCGTCATTATTAATGATGTTCCAACTTTCCGTGTCGATCATATGCCGTATGGCGGAATAAAAGATTCCGGCCTGGGACGCGAAGGCGTGAAATATGCAATGCTGGATATGATGGAACCCAGGCTTTTAGTGAAGAATGGATGATTCCTTAAATCACAAAAACTTTTCAGTTTTTATAACGACGTTTGAAATCGGGGAAGTCTAATTATGCTTTGTGACAGATTAGTCATTTATCGATATTGTTACCGCTACATATCCATATTTAAGACACGAACTAGCAGGGAAAGTACTACCACCTGTAATTCTAAAAGGTTGATTTTTAGAAAATTGTGGATAATTAATTCCTATGAGCGTAGTGCTTAGTCCCGATAGCTATAGGGATGACTACCTTGTTAAATTGATTTTAAAAACGTATTTAATACTATTTCAGATTGTAACTCACCATGTACCATGCACCATGCACTATGCACCATGCACCATGCACCATGCACTGCTATTTTGTATTTTCCGAACTACATTGTTCTAGAACAAAACCTTCTAAAATGATTTCCGGGAAGAAGAATTAAGGCATAAAAAACCTGCTCCCTGATGCCGGGGGCACAATCTGGAAATGGCACCATGTTCTGGTCTTTGAAAAATCTTCCATCCATAATCCCGTTGTTTCAAGCAGATGGATATTTTGCTTGCACCATGCCTGAAGTGCCTGGTTAGGGTCGGAGATATCAACAGCCTGCCCGAAAAGATGCCTTGATTTCATGGGTATTTTGTGCGGATCAGTAATGCCCTTGGCAGCATAAATTTCAAGGTGATGCTTCATGGTGCGCAGGCCGCTGGTTACCGTCATCGGCTTTGCCCATGCCGTTCTGATTACGTTTATTTTTTGAAGTAAAATATTCAGATTGGATTGTGTAGGCGCATCCAGCAAGCTGATATCAGACACCTGGTTACTTAAAAGTTCAGTCATTGAAATCATGGTTAGGATTTTTAAGTGGTTAGAATGATGAATTAATGCAGATAATAAATATGCTCATTTGAAATATGGAGTCGTACTCACAAAGTACAGGTGCTTCTGTTGAAAGTTCCGGCAGAAAGAATTTTTAGTGTAATCAGGGACAGGAGTCGGAAAATAATGCGTCTGTCAAAAGTAAAGCTGACAGCAAATAAAATATTTTCTGTAAACCTAATGGTAGTAGTACAGAAAACAAGGCTTTAATCAGAAATGTTCAGTATTGTGTGTTATTTTTTTACTAAAGTTGATAAAATGCCAGTATTGAGCATTTAGTCATAAAATACAATCGATGGGAACTAAAAGGGGATAAACAAGAACTGAGTTATTGGATTTGGAGAGAATTAGTGTATTATTTTACCCCTGAATATAATGCCAGCTTTATTTTTTTTACGAATGAATTACATATGCAGGTTTCATCAAAGGATAAATTATTTTGCGCATTTTTTTACTAAGAACAAACATGACATGAGCTCCTGGAGTTTAGCTTCCAATAACAATATTCCATTATTCCATTTTAGCTTTTTTGGTTGAAGCGTTAACACCGCCGCCTTTGCCATTTATTATGCTCGAAATTTTGCTTTCCTTATTACCGTTAAGCCATAAAATCACTTTTCGGTGAATATCCTTTTCCAATTCCGGAGGAGTTTCAATAGCATTGTCCGCAATTACCGGGGCTTTGAAAAAAACGCAATAAATCCCCAAACCCCAGGCTTCGTGAGAGGTAACTTTATCTGAAACTTTATACGAAGCATACCCCCCGATTCCGTCGTGCTTCCAAGAATCTACGGTTGGGGGATCATAAGGCATCTCGCTCTGGTAAAAATAAACTCTTCCGTGGTTGCCATTCCACAAAGTCTGGTATTCCTGGAAATGCTCATTAAAAAGGCCGTAAATTGTAACGTGCTCACCGTTAACAATAAGGCCGTTTGCTCCTTTATTTTT
>JBBSBT010000473.1:0-3153 GCA_038250985.1 Bacteroidales bacterium | reverse complement strand
TTACTTTACAGTTTTCAGTTCATAGCCCGGGCACAGGATGCCGATACATCCTGGAAGTCAAAATACGAAGCTTCGCTGGGTTTTTCACAAACCACCTTTGCCAATTGGGCAGCCGGTGGCGAAAATTCGTCTTCAATTAATGCCATGCTTAATATTTATAAAGATTACGCTAAAGGAAATGTTTCCTGGAATAATTATCTCGGTTTAGCTTATGGATTGAATACAAGTCAGACCGCTCCTAAAATGCGCAAAAACAGTGACAAGATCAATTTCGTATCCAAAGGTGGTCTTTATGCATGGAAAAACTGGGATTATGCTGGCTTGTTTTCGTTCAGTTCGCAATTTGCCGAAGGGTTTAATTACCCGAACGATTCGGTACATATATCAAAATTCATGGCTCCTGGCTATTTCCAGCTTTCAATTGGATTGAACTACAAGCCTGTCGACTATTTCTCAATTTTTATTTCTCCCATCGGCGCACGTTTAACCGTAGTGAATGATAAATCACTTACAAGCCGGCCCGAAGGAGCTTATGGCATTTTCGGCGACAACACTTCTTTGTGGCAAGTCGGAGGTTCAGTAAATGTTGTCTTTAAAAAAGACATCATGAAAAATGTAAACCTGATGTCGAAGCTTGATTTATTTTCCGATTACCGGCATAACCCGCAGAATATTGTTGTAGGTTGGGAAAATAATATACTAATGAAAGTAAATAAATATATTTCGCTTAGCCTGGCCACTATGCTGATTTATGACGACAACATCCCTTATATGGATAGCGAAAATAACCCACACGGGGCACGCACACAATTCAGAGAAACATTCAGTGTAGGTCTTGCATATACTATGTCACATAAATAATTTTATAATTACCAATTATCCTAATATTAACCAAAAACAAAAAACAAAATGGGACTCGTAAAAGAATTCAAGGATTTTATCATGAAAGGCAATGTTGTCGACCTGGCTATTGCTGTTATTATTGGCGGTGCATTCGGTGCAATTGTAAATTCGCTGATTGCTGATGTTATTACTCCTTTGTTATTAAATCCGGCTCTGGAAGCAGCAGGCGTTAAAAACATTGCAGAGTTAACCTGGGGAGCTGTAAAATACGGTAATTTTTTATCAGCAGTTATTTCCTTCCTTGTTATTGCTTTCGTTCTTTTTATGCTTATCAAAGGATTTAACGCAACCAAAAAGAAAGAAGTTGAAGCACCTTCAACTCCTCCGGCTATTCCGGCAAATGAAATTCTTCTGGCTGAAATCAGGGATTTACTGAAGGCACAGAAATAATTCAACCCTACATTCTTATTATTAAAACCGGTTTCGATGAGGCCGGTTTTTTTATTGGGTTTATTAAAATTGAGCTTATTGAATTTTATAATCTAAAATTCAATAATGCAATCATCTGACTGATTTCCCTATTTTTGTAAAATAGTAACAAATAGTGCAAATGAAAAAAAGAAATCTGAGCAAAAAAGCCGGTATGCCACCCGGAAGTCCGTTTTATACCGGGTCGATAACAGAAGATACTGTGATCAACATGCTGGTGTATGATGATGAACATTTCAATGCATATGAAAATATATCAGTCGAAAAAGCAATTGACTTACAAGGAGAAAATACAACTAACTGGATTATAATTAAAGGATTTAATCAATCAGGTGAGTTGCAGAAACTGGCCGATCATTTCGGGATACACCCGCTTATTTTCGAGGATATTTTCAATGTTGAGCATATGCCTAAGATCGAAGACCTTGATAAAAGTCTTTTCGTCACACTCAAAAGCCTGACCTGGAATGAAAAAGCCGAAACTATAGATTCAGCGCAGATAAGCTTATACCTTAGTACAAATATTCTTATTTCTTTTGAAGAAAATAACAATGACCTTTTCTCTTCAATTATCGAACGCTTGAAGACGGGTAAAGGCAAAGGCCGCACGCGACAGGAAGATTACCTGTGCTACCTGCTTATCGACCATATTGTGGACAAATACTATATCTTACTTGATCATACCGAGGACCAGATGGAAGACCTCGAAAAGCTGCTGATCGATAATCCTACCAACGAGCTTTCGAATGCGTTTCTGAGATTAAAGAAAAACATGATGCTACTTCGCAAAATGGTGAACCCGTTAAAAGAAGAATTAAGGTATCTCACACGTGAGGAATCAGGAGTTATTACTGAATACACACGTCAATATCTTCGCGATGTTTACGATCATCTTTCGTATTTAACCCAATCCATCGATAGTTTCCGGGATATGATTGCATCCATGATGGACCTGCTGATGGCTAACAATGCCAACCGGATGAACAGTATCATGAAAACGCTGACACTGGTATCCACCATTTTTATACCTATGACTCTGGTTTCGAGCATTTACGGAATGAACTTTGAATTCATGCCTGAGTTACACTGGAAATATGGCTACCCGATTTTTCTGGCCGGATTAACTGCAATGGGTCTGATCATGTATATTTATATGAAGAAGAAAAACTGGTTTTAGGGAAAATTGTTTCAGCGTTACAATGTTTCAGAGTTTCAGTGCGATGAGCCGAAACCTTGAACGCGCAGCCGTCACTGCGAGGAGGTACGACGAAGCAGGAACGCCGAAGGCATTGAACCTTTTAACTCTTAACTTTTCACTTTTAACTTATTTAACACATGACCCGCATCGGCCTTTTAAGTGACACTCACGGTTTTATTAATCCACGGATATTGGAGTTCTTTTCCGTCTGCGATGAGATATGGCATGCCGGCGATATAGGGAATATGGAAACTGCAGATAAACTGTCAGCGATAAAACCGTTGAAAGCTGTATACGGCAATATCGACGGAACCGAACTCAGGGTTTCCTTTCCGAAGAACCTGCTCTTCAACTGTGAGGATGTGAAAGTACTGATCACACATATTGGCGGTTATCCCGGACGTTACGAAAAAGAAGCACGGCAGCTGATCGAAACGGAAAAGCCGGGAATGTTCATTTGCGGCCATTCGCATATTCTGAAAGTTATGTATGACAAAAAGCACGAACTTCTTCACATCAACCCGGGCGCTGCCGGCAACTCAGGATTTCACCATGTGATTACCTGTGTGCGGTTTGTAATTGATGGAAAGGATATCAGGGATCTGGAGGTGTTTGAGAAGCAG
>JBBSBT010000472.1:0-3157 GCA_038250985.1 Bacteroidales bacterium | reverse complement strand
ATATTATAAACCAATACCGATCATCATGAAAACGAAAATATCTTTTATACTTCTTCTGTCGCTTTTTACCTTTGCAGCAAATGCTCAATATGTGCCTTTTAATTTCGGGTTGACAGCCGCCCCATTGATAAACTGGATGAATCCAAAAGTTGATTTCATGCAAGGAGATGGAGCAAAAATAGGATTTTCGTGGGGATTCGTGGCAGAGAAAAATATCACCGAAAACCATAGCATAGCCAGTGGTTTTAATATGCTTTTTAACGGTGGGAAACTCAAAATATCAAATTCTGTCAATGGAGCAGTTACCAGTATTACAAACAGAAATTACTTCGTAAAGTACATTGAGATACCGGTTACCTTAAAAATGCGTACAAATCCGATTAGCGGGATACGTTACTTTGGACGCGTTGGACTTGGCACTGCTTTCAGAATTGGCTCCAAATCGATTGATGAGGTTATAACAATCGGTGGACCAACAGTTACAAACCCTAAAGCGACTTACAATAAAATTAGTTTCGCCCGTGAATCATTAATTATAGGTTTAGGCGGCGAATATGAACTGAATGAAGGTCCGAAAATAGGTCTGGAGCTTACGTTTAATAACGGACTCAGCAATATTTTGACGGAGAAGGACCAAAAAGCAGTGCCGAATTTCCTGGAACTTGCTTTTTCATTTATTTTCTAAAATAAAATATTTTGCCTTTTTCAGCCCGGGTATTCATCCGGGCTTTATTTTTGCATAAAAGTTCCGTCATGCGCATAGCACTCGCTCAGCTTAATTATATCATCGGCGATTTCGACCTGAATACCGCCAGGATCATCGAAACCATCGAAAAATGCAAGCTTCAGAATGTTGACCTTGTGGTGTTTGCCGAGTTATCGGTATGTGGGTACCCGCCCCGCGATTTCCTCGAATTCGAAGATTTTATTGAGAAAAGCGATAATGCCATTGATGCAATTGGGGCGCATTGCAACGAAATAGCCGCCATCGTTGGCGCACCTTCACACAACCCGGATGCTAAAGGCAAAAATCTTTTTAATTCAGCATGGCTGCTTGCCGATGGCAAAGTTCAGGGGTTGACCCATAAAACGCTCTTACCAAACTATGATATTTTTGACGAATACCGCTATTTCGAACCGAACCGGCAATTCAACTGCATAACTTATAAAGGAGTAAAAATCGCCCTTACTATCTGCGAGGACATCTGGAATCTCGGTCCCAAGCCGCTTTATATTTCCAATCCCATGGATATCCTTATCATGCAAGCCCCGGATATCATGATTAACATTGCTGCATCGCCATTTAATTACGAACAGCAACAAATAAGACCCGGAATCCTTAAGGCAAATACCGCACAGTACAAAATACCTTTAGTTTATGTAAACCAGGTGGGCGCGCAAACCGAGTTATTATTCGATGGCAATTCATGCGTTTTCGACAAAGATGGAAACACCGTAGCCTATTGCAAATCTTTCAATGAAGATATAATCATGGTGGATTTTGATATGGAAAGCAAAACCATTACTTCGCAAATGCCGGTATTACTTGAACAACAATCAAAAACTGCCCTGATCCATGATGCCCTCGTTATGGGGATAAGGGATTATTTTGCAAAAATGGGTTTCTCGAAAGCCATACTAGGTCTTTCGGGCGGAATTGACTCGGCCGTTACGCTTGCCCTGGCTGCTGAAGCGCTGGGTAAGGATAATGTGTATGCGGTACTTCTGCCCTCGGAATATTCAAGCGATCATTCAATCGATGATGCAGTTGCACTGGCCAAAAACCTGGATTGCAAATACGATACCATCAGTATTAAAGATGGCTATTCGGCTTTATTCGGATCGTTGCAGCCTTATTTTCAGGATTTACCGTTCAATGTAGCCGAGGAAAATATACAGGCACGGGTTAGGGCGGTTTTATTGATGGCTCTGGCGAATAAATTCGGATATATTCTACTTAATACCTCCAACAAAAGTGAGGCAGCTGTTGGTTATGGCACTTTGTATGGTGATATGTGCGGCGGCATTTCGGTACTGGGCGATGTGTATAAAACCGAAGTGTACAAACTGGCAGATTACATAAATCGTGAACTGGAAATCATCCCGGTGAACAGCATCGTAAAACCGCCTTCAGCCGAGCTTCGTCCCGGGCAAAAGGACAGTGACTCCCTGCCCGATTATGAAATCCTCGACCAGATATTGTACAATTATATTGAACTTCGCCAAAGCCCTGCCGATCTGATTGAAAATGGTTTTGACGAAACCACGGTTCGACGTGTTTTGAAAATGGTTAATATGAATGAGTGGAAACGCCATCAAACGCCACCTATCCTTCGTGTTTCGCCTAAAGCATTCGGGCAGGGTCGCAGAATGCCGATTGTGGGAAGGTATTTGTCGTAAAAGATATTCTTTTCATTCTCTGAAAACTTCGCACTAACTCGTTATTTCACAAAATCCGTATAGCGGCATCGCCCGCTATATCTATGTTTATGGCCTGTTATTTATATTTTCAATTTCGAACAATAGATTTAAATATGTAGTATTTTTGTATCAATTTTATAAGTACAAATGATGAAAACAGTAAAAGGTTTGATAATTGTTGCAGTAGTTCTGTTTCTAACCTCCTGCGCATCTACAATTAAGTTTCCGGTGTCGAATGTTACACCTGCAGCAGTTATAACTGCCACAAAAAAGACTGATAAAAACAACAATTTTAAAATAGATGTTAAAGCACTCCATTTATCCAGTCCCGATAGGATAAATCCTCCCAAAAAGGTCTATGTGGTTTGGGTTGTGACCGACGAAAATGGAATCAAAAATATTGGTCAGCTAACCAATAAAAATGCAAAAACCGCAAAATTATTTACCACAACACCTTTCCGTGTAGCAGAAATTTTTATCACAGCCGAAGAACAGGGAAATGTTTCATCCCCAGAAGGCATAGAGATATCCAGAACTAATTTTAATAAATAGGTTATGAATATAGTCAAAAAGGTAATCATCATTCTTTTTCTGTTAATTGTATTTTTGTTCGCATTTCAAAATTTTGAAACTGTAAATATTTCATTTTATAAATGGAACATAGAAATCCCGTTAACCCTGGCCATTATTGGAATATACATTATAGGAGCCTTAACGGGTGGCTTATTTTTTTCGT
>JBBSBT010000471.1:0-3171 GCA_038250985.1 Bacteroidales bacterium | reverse complement strand
TGTTATTGATCTATTATCTCGCCGGGAACCTTACTATGAAGATGCAGCTATTCTTTTTTCTTTAGCAGACAAGAAAATCATTGAACTGGGAATTTCTTCGCTAACTATCGCCAATACAAGTTACACCCTTTTTAGACAAACAAATTCCAAGTCTGCAAAAGAGATTTTGAGGAAACTCCGACTGATAATTAACATCTTACCATTAGATGACAAAATTATCGGCTTAGCACTAAATGACAATTCATTCTCTGATTTTGAAGATGGACTTCAATATTTTACTGCCTTAGAAAATAACCAAGATCTAATAATTACAAGGAACTTGAAAGACTTTAAAAACTCCGGTTTACCTGTTATGACAGCCAGACAATTCTTAGAAATGAAGATATAAAGTTTATTTCTGCCAAAGGTTATTAATAATAACAGGTGAGGTACATAGTCGAACGCTTGTAACCGGCATAAGTGTTAGTTGACTGTGGACAAAGATAAAGATGCAAACAGCAACTTTTCATACTACCAAACGTATAATATGATCTGTATTCCTTATCAATCAGTAAAAATAAGCAGTCTGAAAAACTCTTCATATAACTCTATTCCGGAATCGGCTTAACCTCATTTTTCAGCTCAGCCTCACGGGCTTTATCATAATACGTTTCTTTTACTGCCTGGCCGGCTTTGTACACTATTTCATTTTCCTTTTCCCCGGTATCTTTGTAAGCTATCCACAAACCCTCTCTCAAATCGTTTTTGTAGTTACCACTAAGGATTAGTTTGCCATTAGGATAAAAATATTTTGCATCACCTTCGTATTTCCCCTTTACAAAACTTACTTCTGATTTAATGCTGTGATCTGAAAAATATTGCCTGCAAACGCCTTCCTTCAACCCGTTCTGATAAGGGCATTCTTCGAGTAATTTGCCATCATCATAATAGGTTTTCCACACTCCTGACGGCACGCCTTTCTGGTATAATTCCTCGGAAGCAATGGTTTCCAGGTCATTATAATATTTCCATGGCCCGTCTTTTTTCGTTTCCTTATAAACGCCTTCAGCCATTTTTTTCCCATTGGGATGATAATTCACTGCCCGGGCAGTTTTCCCGTTATCAGAATAAACAAGTTCGGAACGGATTTTGCCATCCTCGTAAAAATACCTGAACGTACCCTGCGGGATATTATCCTTAAACTGTCCTTCGTAAATCACCTTGCCTTTGGCATCCAGCTTTCGCCATTCGCCTTGCTTGCGGCCTTTTGAATCAGTAACATTCTGAGCCGTCAGAATTGTAGAGAAAAATGGCAGAAGAAAAATTACCAGAACAAGGTATTTCATTGATTTCATTTTATATATTTTGTCAGTCATTTGATAAACGTGTTTGTACATTTTATCGTATAAAAAAGCAGAAATTGCCTACTTTTGAGGTGCAAATTTACAATTTATTCATACGGGCAGCGGTTCACGTTGCATATTAAACAAAAATCATAATGGAAGGGAACTACTCATCGGTATTGTTAAAAAATGTAGTAGGCGAATTTACCCGCTTGCCGGGTATAGGGCAGAAGACTGCTTTGCGCCTGGCCCTTCACCTGTTAAAACAAAAACCTGAAATTGCCGCCGCATTAGGCGAATCGATTCTGAAACTTCGCAGCGAAATTAAATATTGTACCGTATGCAACAATATTTCGGATCGTGATATCTGCGATGTCTGCGCCAACCCGAAACGCGACCATACTACCTTGTGTATAGTTGAGGACATCCGCGATATGCTGGCCATCGAAAATACAGGGCAGTTTAAAGGTGTTTACCACATCCTGGGCGGCATAATTTCGCCGGTCGAAGGCATTGGCCCTTCCGACCTGAGCATCGCTCCTATTGTCGAAAAAGTCAGCTCCGGCAACTTCAAAGAGGTGATTATGGCATTGCCGGCAACCGTTGAAGGCGACACCACTAATTTTTATCTTTATAAAATGCTGAAACAATACGATGTAAATATTTCTATTATCGCCAGGGGAATTCCTGTCGGTGATGAACTGGATTATACGGATGAAATTACGCTCGGCCGTTCCATTCTTATGCGGCAGCCTTACCAGGGATTTAAAGGCTGATATTGTTTCAAATGGCAACCCGGGCTAACTTTATGTTTTATGAATTGTTATATCTATTACTTAAGCAAACATTATAAAATTATGAAAACAGAACTTCATCCGGCTGCTGAAAGAGGACATGCCAACCATGGATGGCTCGATACCTGGCATAGTTTCAGTTTCGCCACCTATTTTAATCCTGTGCGTGAGAAATTCGGCTGCCTGAGAGTGCTGAATGATGATACGGTTGCCGGCGGAACCGGTTTCGACCTGCACCCGCACAATAATATGGAAATTGTCACTATTGTGCTGCAAGGTGCCCTCGAACACCGCGACAGCCTTGGAAATACACAGGTGATACATACAGGTGAAGTTCAGGTTATGACAGCCGGAACAGGCCTTTATCATGCCGAATACAACCACTCCGAAACAGAGGATGTTAAATTTTTCCAGTTGTGGATCTTCCCACGTGAAAAAGAGCTCAAGCCTCGTTATGATCAGAAATTATTTGATGATCAGTATCCGGACAATAAATTGCTGACCCTGGTGACTCCTGACACCAATCAACAGGATGACATCCTCCGGATTCACCAGGATGCGTATATCTCAACGATTAAACTATTGAAAGACAGTACGTTTGAATATACCATAAGGATTCCCGGCAACGGGCTGTTTGTGCTTGTAACAGAAGGAAAATCTCAGGTGGAAGAAAACCAGTTAAACAGGAGAGATGCAATAGCTGTCAGCGATGCCACATCCGTGCGGATGAAAGCAATTGAGGATTCGAAACTGCTGTTTGTTGAGGTTCCAATGAAATAATACCTTGGCTGTAGTATAACTTTGCGTTGGCAAATTATTGGATTGAAACATAGGAAAATACACTTTTTGTAAATGTAATGTTGCTTTTTCTATAAGAGCCTCATTGTAAGCACCGTTTTTATAGGATTGCTATAACTTCAAAAACGCAATTGTATACTACAGCTAACAATTCAAATAAATTTCCATTAGTTCTTGCGTTTATATAGGCCGTCCTTCATTATAGCTACATGATGATTTGCCTGCTTGATTTGAAAAAAAAATGGTTTATTGACAAG
>JBBSBT010000470.1:0-3177 GCA_038250985.1 Bacteroidales bacterium | reverse complement strand
TGGATACCGAAAAAGGAGGTTATGAAGCGGCCAGGCTTATGGATCAGATGATAACAGGCCAGGTTACCGAACACCTTGATATCCTTGTTAAACCCACACAGGTTATTACCCGCCAATCCACCGATATTGCTTCGGCTAATGATAAATATATTGCCAAAGCCCTTATGTTTATTCATAAGAATATTGACGACAGGATTAATGTAACCGATGTACTTAAAGAGGTTCCCCTTTCGCGAAGGGCATTCGAAAAACGTTTCCAGGAAACAACCGGTACAGGCGTCTATAAATATATATATAATCTTCAGATACAGAAGTTTGCACAGAAATTGCTGGAAACTGACAAGACAATTTTTGAGATCGCTCTCGAATCGGGTTTTGATAACAGTAAAAATATATCACGGCAGTTTAAACAAGTAAAAGGATGCACTCCGGCTGAATACCGAAAAAAGCATCGCACCGGCAAATAGTCAGGCCATCAGGCCGGAATATCCCAGGCGTTTTTCAATCACCATAAGATCATTTTTCCCGTTTATATAATTTACGCAATTCGAAGAATATAATGCGCAAATGCGCGCATATATCTATTTATATGCATGTATCTTTGGTTTCTATTATCACCTAAAAATATAATTATCCAAACCTTTTCCATAGCTGAAACCTGCAGGTCTTCTTTAATTTGATCACGAAATGCAGTATCAGATATTTTAATCGCATGACCAACCAAAACCTCAAACCAATGAAAAAAAAGCTACTAATTAATCTCGTGCCAATCCTGAGAAGAAAGACACTTTATGTTACTGCGTTTTTGTTAATGATTGTGCAATCTGCTCTTTTTGCCCAGACTATTACTGTGAAAGGCACTGTAAAATCAGACGACGGAGCCACTTTACCCGGTGTAAGTGTAGTTATAAAAGGAACTACCACCGGCACTACCACGGCAATTAACGGAACTTATTCTGTTTCGGTACCCGCCAACGGAACTCTTATGTTTTCATTTATCGGATTCGAAACCAGGGAGATTGCCGTTGCCGGAAATACCCAGCTGGATGTAACCCTCAATCAATCAGCAACCAGCCTGAGTGAAGTTGTTGTAATGGGATATGGCACCCAGCTGAAAAAAGATGTAACCGGCGCTGTTGCAGTGGTATCATCAAAAGAGTTGAAAGACCGGCCGAACACACAATTCGGGTATTCACTCGAAGGCAAGGCAGCCGGAGTACAGGTAATCCGTTCGTCGGGGCAGCCCCAGGCAGGATTTACCATTCGTGTGCGTGGCACATCATCAATTACATCAGGAAGCGATCCTTTATATATTGTGGATGGTGTTCAGACAAATAATGTAGGCGAAATAAATCCTTCAGATATCGAAAGCTTTACCGTGCTTAAAGATGCTTCATCAGCAGCCATTTACGGCAGCAGCGGTGCAAACGGGGTAGTTTTAATTACAACCAAAAGAGGAAGAGATCAGAAATTAAAACTGGATTTCAATACATCGCTCACCGTTTCCCAGGCATGGAAAAGAATGAATGTATTAAATAGTTCGGAATTTAAGGATCTTGCCATCGAAATGGGAGAAACAAGCGATCCGGCTTTTTGGGACAAGTACAATGCCAATACCAACTGGCAGGATGAAATATTCAGGAATGCACTTTCACAGAATTACCAGTTGTCGGCAACAGGAGGTACTAAGAAAACGACCTATTATGTATCCGGTTCCTGGGTCGACCAAAACGGAATTGTATTGAACAACAGTGTTAAAAGGGCCACATTTAAAGCAAATATTGACCACCAGGTAAATAAAATCCTTAAACTGGGCACAAGCCTTTCCTATGATAACTGGAAAGATGTTTCTGTTTCGGAAAATAACAGGAACGGGGTAATAACAAGGTTATTTACCAGTATGCCTAATATCGGAATCAGGGATCCTGAAAATCCTGCCATGTATGCAAGGAGTCCTTTTATCAATGACCTGGAAAACCCTGTGTCAACTGTTTATCAGCCTGTACAAGCCTTTATGAATGACAGGCTACATGGAAATGCATATGCCGAAGCTGAAGTGATAGATGGACTCAAACTAAAAAGCCTTTTCGGATTTGAAAGTACGGTAGGAAGTTTTAATTCTTACCAGGATTCGGTTCAAACCAGGTACGGGAAATCCATGGGTGGTTTAGCCACCGGAAATACCTACAACTATAAATACTGGGTTTCGGAAAATACTGCAAGTTATACTAAGAAAATCCAGGACCATAATATTGACCTGTTGGCAGGTTATATTGTTTCGAGAGGAACTACTGATAATTTATACAGGTCATCGCATGATTTCAGCCGGGCCAGCAACGGGAATACCGATGTAGGTTCAGGAGCTATACAAGGCTTGCCTATTCCGGAGTACGTGCAAAATTCACATATGTCATATATTGGCAGGGTAAATTATTCCTACAAGGACAAATATTTTGTCACCTCCAATTTCAGGGCGGATGGCTCTGGACAATTCTCACCGCAGAATCGTTGGGGCTATTTCCCTTCATTTTCAACAGGTTGGAGAGTTACGCAGGAAGATTTTCTGAAAAACAATTCCGTTCTGAACGAACTGAAACTGCGTGCAGGATGGGGGATTGTAGGAAATGACAGGGCCGCACCTTATGCATGGTATGGTATTGTTGACACAATCAGCAGCAAATACCTGATTGCGGGCGAAACACACACTGCATTTATTCCTTCTACACTTGAAAATGCTGCCCTCCGCTGGGAAAGAACATCACAGCTAGACATTGGAATTGACCTGGCAGTTTTAGATAATCGTTTGTCGTTATCAGCTGATTACTATTACAAAAAAACTACCGACATTTTACTGGAAGTGCCACAGCCAACAAGTACCGGATTTGGAACAGCCTTGCAAAACGCAGGCAGCCTCGAGAATAAGGGATTCGAATTCCAGGTTAGCTCAAGGAACATTGTTAGCTCTGATTTAAGATGGAATACAGATTTCAATATTTCCTTTAACCGCAACAAAGTGTTAAGTATAATAGGAAACACCATACATTCGGGTGGAATTAATCCTGCCGGCGACGATTTTAACACGGCCGTAGTGCAGGAAGGGCAACCTTTAGGCTCCTTTTATGGAAAAATCGATGAAGGAGTTGATCCTGCTACAGGCGATATTATTTTCATGAAAAC
>JBBSBT010000469.1:0-3184 GCA_038250985.1 Bacteroidales bacterium | reverse complement strand
GGAAGCTTCGAGTTCGTGCTGCAGGTAAGTGTCGGGTGTAAACGCGAAACCTTTGGCAGCACGTCGTTCGGCATACAGTTTAATCAGGTCGCGGGCGATATCTTTGACACGGGCCTTGGTTTTGGCTTTCAGTTTGTTCCATGCATTCGATCCCAGCCTGTCCATAGATGGAACATGACCTTCCTTGCCCGAATATTTCGAGATGCGGTGCAGCGCGTGAATGCTTATATACAGTAAGTCGTCGTTCTGGTATATGATTCGGATGGCTTCCTGCCACTTGCCGTTGTTATTTATTTTTTCCAGCCCATCGAAACGGCCCACGCCATGATCGATATGTGTCACATAATCGCCGGGTTTCAGGTCATACATTTCTTTCAGCGTAAGCGCCTGCTTTCCGCTGAAACTTTCCTTGAGCCTGAATTTATGATACCGGTCAAAGAGCTGATGGTCGGTATAACATGCCATTCCAAGGTCTTTGCATACAAATCCTTCGTGAAGTGAAAGGTTTATGCACACAAATTCGAGAGCGGCATCATCGGGATGGTTTTTCTCCAGGTCGTCGAGAATGGTATAAATCCGTTCAACCTGTTTTGGACTGTCGGCGAGCAGAATATTCCGGATCTCATTGGAAGTATTTCTTTGAAGTTCGGCAACGAAAAGATCGAAATTTTTATTAAATGATGGCTGTGGAGTAATCTGAAAATCAACTGTAAAATCGTGGTCAAAAAATGTGTGTTTGCCGAATTCAACAATATTAAACCCGGTGACTTGCCTGAGGAATGATTCCCTGTCGGAAAATAATTCGGATGGCTCCAGATGTTCAATCGGACCTGTGAGTAACTCGAATGCTTTTACAGCTTTTTCAAATTCGGCTTCAATCCTGTCGGCAGTAAAACCGGTATCGTTAAGCCAAAGAATAGTGTAGCGGGGAATAAAATCCAGAAAGGTTTCACGGGTTTCAACCAAAGCCCGGTCCTGAACATTAGGAACAATAGTAAGATGGTCGAGTTTATCAATGGACCGTTGAGTAACCGGATCGAATGTACGCAAGGATCCCACTTCATCGCCTAAAAATTCGATACGGTAAGGATTATCATTGGTAAACGAAAAAACATCGATAATACCTCCACGCAGAGCAAACTGCCCGGCTTCCACAACATAATCCGTGCGGATAAAACCATATTCATCCAACAGATCGTAGATAAAATCGAGGTCAACTGTTTCTCCACGTTTGAGTTTGAGGGTTGATTTCTCCAGGTATTGGCGATTAACAACTTTCTCGGTTAATGCTTCAGGATAAGTAACAATAATTGTGTCTTTACCCCGGGTTGTGATACGTTTGAGTACTTCGGTACGCATCAGCACATTAGAGTTGTCAGTTTTTTCGGGTTCGTAAGGTTTCTTATAGGAAGTAGGATAAAACAGAACATGACGGCGGTGAAAATTCTCGTCGGTATCGCCTAGCAGGTTTTCGAGATCGTTGCAGAAATAAACAGCGCTTTCCTTATCATTTAACACCAGCAGGTGAATTCCCGGTACCGACTGGTAAAAGGATGCAGCTGCTACCGAAGCGGATGAACCAAGAAATCCTTTCAACAATATGCGTTGTTTCTCTGGACTTTTGAGCAAAGCCACCGCTTCCTGAATGTGGACATCCCTGGTAAAGGAAGAAACCATTTGCGTAGCCGAAAACACTTCACCAACAGGTTCGCCTGATGGTAGTATAGCTAATTTATCGTTCGAACTCATCCGTTTTATTAAATGCATATAGCCGGCAATGTGAATTACCGGCAATTTTGACTGGACGCAAAGGTAATGAAGATTTCTTTTTAAAGACCTCCGCCCTGGCCGCTCCTGCTAAAAAAGGAGAGGGGTCACTTTGCGAAGCAGATTAGTAGTAAAGACCATATAAGAAGTAACTTTGATTGACTGAACACAACAATTGATTTCAGTATCCCAAAGGTTTACCAGTTGTGAATTGCTTTAGTTAGCAATATTTAACCATTTGCATCTTTACTGAATATTAAACAGTTAAATAATTTCGAGGTTAGTCGGATTTTTGAAATGAGCAAGATTTTGCTGGTGGATTTCAATAAAAGAGTCGAGTCCACCAGTTAGTTTAAGCAGTTTTTTCGTTTCAACAAAACTATCAATTTCGTATAAAAAAGCCGGATATGATGAGTAAGACCAATCTTCGAAAGCTTTGCAAAATCCATGGTGCACCGGATTGCGGTGCGTATATATAACTACGTTAAAAAAATGGGTTTTGCTTGTAATTTCTTCCCTTTTAAAGTTTTTAATAAAAAGAGAGCCCATCCGGTTATAAACCTTATTAAACGATTGCGTATAACTGCTGAACAGATTTGAAAATTGTTTCGACAGAAATTTTTCTATTTCGCTGTCGCTGTATTGCTTACCGGGTATCGGCAGTTGATCTTGTCCGGTGTTTTGAACTTGTCCGGTGTTTTTAACTTGTCCAAAGTTTTGACTGGACAAGTTTTTAACTACAGCTTCGGACGAACCAGTTTTATTGGCAATCAACGTCTCTATTACCTCTCGTTTTCGAATTCGAATAACCAGGTGAAAATGATTAGGCATCAGGCAATACGCGTAGGTTTCGGCAATGGGCGAAATATGCTGCTGGTATTTTTCGAGAAAAAACCGGTAGTTCTCTTTCTCCCTGAACACATT
Source organism: Bacteroidales bacterium (assembly GCA_038250985.1). GTDB lineage: Bacteria > Bacteroidota > Bacteroidia > Bacteroidales > UBA4417 > UBA4417. Next base: position 493 of record JBBSBT010000469.1, on the reverse strand, counting down.
TTCAAACCCATTGGCATGGTTGAAAATATGATAACTGGTGTTGGGGATAAGAGGTTGCATTGCAAAAAACGGTTTTGTTTTTTTCTATTCTTACAATTTAAAAAATTACAAAAGGCTCGCCATTTCTCCCGAATTCAATTTCTATCAGCTCAATATCTTCTGTATCTTCTTCGAGTATGTATCGGGTAATAGCGAAATCTTTGTGTACCTTAAAACCATTGTCTTCGGCAAAAGCATTAGCCCCGAAAATAATATTGTGTACCAGGGCATATTCCGATCTCATCATTTGTTCCGAACTCATCCCGTCAACCATTTTATCCAATTCGGCAGGTTCAATATTAAAGCGGTAGAAAGTATCTTTTGTACCCAGGGCGAAAAGATCGACCAGGTATATCCCTAAGGTATAATTACCATTACTGTGTTTGCGCGCCACAAGTATTGAAGCCATGCCCGACTCCTTCCATTGTTCATTTATATAACATATATCAACAGG
>JBBSBT010000468.1:0-3185 GCA_038250985.1 Bacteroidales bacterium | reverse complement strand
CTGATAAGTTAGTATAAGCCTACTCCCTCCCTATTTTTTAGGGAGGGCGGGGGTGGGTAAAACAAAAAACAAGACTTTTCTGTATCTTTCCTGATACTCATATTATCATTTATTTTATTTGATTTAAGAGCAAGGAATAAAGATTTATTATTTTAGAAGTAACCTGCGATTAGGTCTGCTGTGCTGGTATCTGAAATTTATAAATGTCACAGTTTGAAATTGTTGTTTTGCAAGCCTATTTCGCATCAATGATAAAAGGGGCGCTCTTTTTAGTGTCCAAAATAATAAGTTTAGCATTGGGCGATGTGGCAATGGCTTTGATCATTTCGTATTGGAGCTGTTTGTCGCTCAGCCCGGTGCTCAGGATTTTCTGGTAATCGGCAATTCCTTGTGCTTCAACTCTTTTGCGTTCAGCCTCCTGCTTTTCTTTCTGCAGTACAAAGGTCATTTTCTGAGCATCCTGTTCCGCGTTAATTTTCGACTCAATAGTTGTTTTTACTGAGGTAGGCAAGGTTATATTACGCACCAGCAGTTGCTCCAGCATCAGTCCGCGGGATTTAAAATCAGCTTCGATAGTTTTAAATATTCGGTCCTGGAATTCATCCCGTTTTGACGAATACAGCGCGACTGCATCATAATAAACAGCATTATCCCTTATTTTAGTCCTGCAAATCGGGCGTACAATTGTATTCCGGTAATCGGTACCTATTTCTTTTAAAATACGTGGAGCCTCATTGGGAAGCACTTTATACAACACGGTAAGATCAATGATAACCTCAAGCCCGTCGGCGGAAAGCACGCGGATAGCATCGTCGCCGGATTTGCTGCCTTCGTCCTGCACGCCCGACATGGTATAATTCTGGGTGCGGATATCAAAATCCACCACTTCCACCAATGGGTTTACTACATTAAGCCCGCTCTCAAGGATATTGCTGTTTACTTTACCAAAAAGTTTCTGAACGCCGACATAACCGGGTTCAATTTGTTTAACTGCTGACAGGCCTGCACCTGCTATTACCATTACAAACCCAACAATACGTATGATACTGGTGTAGGGCCTTAACGGAGAATCTGTTTTGGCAAGAACAAATCCCATAATAATTGCAATAATTCCAATGACAATAAGTGACATATTTTTATGGTTTAGGGTTAATAGGTAAAAGATGATGATTTGGTAAAAATACAACTTTCGGGGGACGAATCCTTGTGAAATCGTAAAAGTGTTGAGCCAAAAGTTATATTTTCAGGAACTTCTTTAACCGGATTGCCTGGTTTAAAGATATAGGGTAAATTGAAAAAAGTAAAAAATTGCCAACATTACCTGCTTTAATGAAAGTACCGCAAACTTATAATCTGTGGGTTTTCAGGACGATCAACTGATAGGAATCCAGGGTCAAAATTCCTGATTCAATTAGGTCTCTATGTCGCTAATAATCATTAAGATATTTTTGCAGCTCTTTACTGATTCTTTGTGCTTCCTTTTTGCCTTTGTGGGATATTAAGGAATCAAAAAGCCCGTCTTTTGATGGGTATTATATATGTATAGATTATTTTATAAACTGTTCAGCATAATATTTAGCCGTAAGCTTTTCGCCGGTGGCTTTTTCGATCATTTCATTCCAACGGTAGCAGGCACCTGGTTTAAATACATATTCTTTCAGGTAATCGCCCACTTTCGTATTGCCTGAATAACTTTGGCCCGAATCATTCGATTTCAGTACATTGGCTGAAATGTAATGGTTAAACTGCGATGCCAGTAATTCGCCTAACAAATAGTTATGGTAATAACACGGTGAAGTGGCAATATGTATTTTGCTGGCCCAGTCAGGCTGGTTACGGTTGGTTGGGCGTTTAATCATCTGGTATTTCTCAACCAGGTTCCACCAAAGTGTGTCCAAATCCTGGGATGGATCAGCATACAGCGCTTTTTCGAAACGATACATAACCTGGGCCCAGCGGCTGAAAGTAAGCTGTTCAAGGCGCAGCACCTTAAAACTCTCCTCGGCAACATTAAGTGCATCGGCTGTATCTGTAAGCTTCATATCCACCAGGAATTGTGCATTCGACGACATCCGCCCGAAAAACATGGCAATGGCTTCGGTGGTAAAGGTATGTGCCGGGCTGCGGAGCGAGAATGGCAACTGTGGATCGATATATTTATCGTAATTGGCATGGCCGAATTCGTGCAGCATGGTACCCATCCAGCTTGCGTTGGGTTTCAGGTTGCAAAGCACACGAACATCGCCAAGGTTATCAATATTAATGCAATAGGCATGCTGGTTTTTGCCGGGTTTCTCGTACAAGTCACTTTTTGCGAGCATATCCCTGATATCGAGTCCGATGCTCGCATAATAATCCGTAGTGAGCGCTTCGATATCCTGGCTTTTGTAATACTTGTCGAGGTCGACGCTGTATATGGCCGGTGGCTCCTGGAAAAAACGATTCTGGTAGTGCCAGGGCATCAGTTCTTGCGTTTTTACCTGGTTGCGTTTCGAAAGGAAAGTATCTATTTCACTTTTTAATTCTGCAAATGAATCGTGTGTAAGCTCATCCAGTTCATTAAACAGGCTGCTGATATTTCCGGGATCCTGTTCACTGAGTTTCAGGCTCATTTCGTGGTAGTTGCCGAAGCCCAACTGTACTGCAATTTCGTTGCGTTTTTTCACCAGGCTGATAATATCCGGTGCTACCAATGGCCCGATGGCCTTATGCCCTTCCCATGTTTGTTGTAGCTCAGCAGAGTTGGTGGAGGTTTTCAGCACTTCGTCCACTTCGTTGTCGCTGAGTTTTTTGCCATTCACATCTACCCTGAAATTCGAATATTTCTTCTCGATCTCAGTCTGCATTTTTATAACCGTATTCAGCAATTCAGTGTCGACCTGGTTGCCCAGGTAAGCATTGTAAATTACTAATAGCTGACGTTTCAACAAAATGTCCGTAATGACTTCCGATTCCTTTATCCGCCTGAGGATGGCAAAATCTTCTTTGTTTGAGAAAACTTTTGTGAGTTCAATATTCAGAGCTTCCGATTTCTCCCAATCCGCATCATTACCGCTTATGGAAGCATTCCAGTAGGCCAGGGCCGATTCTTTCGTAAGCGGCTGAACAATGGCATCGAATTTATTTAGAAAGGAGAGAAGTTCTGTTTTCATGGGTAATTTTTGTTTTCAGGGATTGGGATTTTG
>JBBSBT010000467.1:0-3217 GCA_038250985.1 Bacteroidales bacterium | reverse complement strand
TTCAGAACAATCCTGAACGTAGTTCCCTTCCCGATGGCGGAACTTTTTACCGATATCCTGCCTTTATGGTATTCGTTGATGATCCGTTTTGAAAGAGAAAGTCCCAGTCCCCAGCCGCGCTGCTTGCTGGTGTAGCCGGGATTAAAGATGGTTTTAAACATGTTACGCGGAATTCCTTTCCCGGTATCCGAGATGTCGATAGTAACCACCTTGTCTTCTTCCAGAAGATCGATGGTGATTTTCCCTTGACGTGTCATGGCATCCACAGCATTTTTCACCAGGTTTTCAATAACCCATTCGAATAATTGCAGGTTTAGCGGCACAACTATCGATTGTTCCGGCGGAACATTGATGGAATACGCAATTTTTTGCGATGTCCGTGTTTTGAGGTAGGAAACTGAATTATAAATAACCGATACAACGTTCTCAGGGGCAAGAGAAGGATTTGAGCCGATTTTCGAGAACCTGTCGGTGATGGTGCTGAGCCGGTTAACATCTTTGCGGAGTTCTTCGATGGTTTCAATGTCTATATCTTTGGTTTCGAGGTAATCCACCCATGCCATCATCGACGAAAGCGGGGTTCCCAGCTGGTGTGCCGTTTCTTTGGCCAGACCGGCCCATACCTGGTTTTGCTCGCTGCGCCGGGCCGTACTGAACAGCATATATGCCACCAGCAGGAAGATGCCGATAATAGCCAGCTGTATGTACGGGAAATACCTCAGCTGGGTTAAAACATAGGAATCCTTATAAAAAATAAGTGTTTTGCCTTGTCCTGCAATGTGTATTTCGATGGGCTCATTTTCGGCAGCCATATTGCGGATAAGAGCATGTAAGTAGGCCGAATCATGAATATTTAACGTGTCGATCTGCCCGTAAGCCAATGCTTCTGTTTGTGCGCTGTCAGTAACCAAAACCGGGACTGAAGCCGAGTTGTTCACCACTTCGCTGAAAAACGAATTTACCAGGTTATTCATTACTACCTGCATTTCGGTAAACAACTTGGAATCCTGGTAGTAAATATAGTTTACCTCATTTTTATAATACGGTACAGGGATGGGCGGGTATTTTGAAAATTCTTTTTTGAGATATTTTTGCATTCCTGGTATCGTATCGGAGCTAAAAACCGTGTTACGGGTTGAGGTAATAACTCCGTTGGCATCCGTAAGAATTACCGGAATTGAGGTATTGTTCTGTATGATCTTCATGTAAAACCCCGGATCCTCGTTGGGGCCAGCTTTAACAAAACGCTGCATGGCTTCAGCGTATAACTCAACTTTGTTGCGCTCTTCTTCCTGTATCTGGTCAAAGAATTTCTGTGTTGAATTCACCAGCCGGGCCCGGGTCTGCAAAGCATTGGCCCAGGTGTGTATTTTCATGCGTTCGTCCCTGGCAATTTTTTTAACCAGCACATTCGAATACCAAAGTGAAAATGCAATAATTACAATAGCAAAAATAAACAGCAGGATTTTCCAATGCCTTTTCCGGGAATATATATTGTAACGGTTAAAAAAAGATCGTTTCATCTTAAACTTTTCAGGCTATTAAAGGCAATAAATATACAACATTACTTTGATGGTCATTCATTGGTCATACGGTTGTTTCAGAGTTTCAATGTTACAGAGTTTCAATGTTACAGAGTTTCAATGTTACAGCTGCGCTGCGCGCGTTTCAGGGTTTCGGGGTTACAGAGTTTCAAAAGTCATACAAGGGTTATTTGCTATTTTTCACTTTTAAAGGTCATACAGTTGTCATTCGTTGGTCATTCATTGGCCATACAGTTGTAAATCGATAGTCATTCAATTGCAGGCAATCTTTTCAATTCACATTCCGAAATCCGAAATCTTATCACTTCTTATCATCGTCCCACTCAATCACAAACTTTCCCTGCTCCTGTTTTTTGAGAATATTTTTATCCTTCAGTTGCTGAGATTTTTTGGTTGTGTCGCCGGATAGTCCTTTGAATTCCATCCTCAGCGCCTGTTTGAGTTCGTTTTTTTGCTCCTTCAGGTCGCCGGCTATTTTTTCGCGCAACGCTTTTTTATCATATTTAACAATTGGATTATCCACGGTTCCCGTGAGCGAAACAAAAACTTTGGTGAGTCCACGTTCATCATCTTCCACTGGTCCGAATTCGGCCTGGTTATCATAACCCTTGTTGCGTTTTTTAAATTTGGAAGCAAGCAGATCCTTTAGCGCCAGGGTGAAATGATAGTCGAGCCCGTTATCAAAGGTATGTGTTCCCATAAGCTGCAGGTCAAGGGCGCTTGATTTTATCTGCATGGATGGGATGTAAATAATCTGATTTGCAATATCGATCTGGTTATGCATGTTGGCAAAACGGATATCGGCAAGGTCATCTACTTTCAGATAACTCGAAAGGCTTTGCATCGGGCTGTAATTCACCAGCCTGCCGTTTTCGATCATAATATCGGCATGGGTTTTTATGGAGTTAAGGTCGATATCCAGGTTGTTCCTCATCGAACTGGCGTAGATTACATCGGCGCTGACAACGCCTTCCAGATTTTCGTCTTTCAGATCATCCTGCCCGAAATTGCCAAACTCGGTAAACAGCATTTTCACATTCACGTTTTCGAGGCGGGCCTTTGCCTGCAAAAGCGAATATTTTTCAGCCTGTGCATTAATATTGGCCTGGCCTGTTACACGTCCCTGGCATGTAAGCATGGCAATGTCGGCAACGGATAAAACCTTATTGCGCAATTGTGCCACCCCGGTCAAATTTTGTGCGGTGAATTTGCCAAATGTGAAATGTGTGTTTTGAATCTGCAGGTTGTTGATGTTGATATCGCCTGGCAGCCTGAACTGGTATTCGGAGCTGGAACTCTGCTGTGCGCCCGACAGTTCGTCCCAGTCGAACCGTTGCGAGAGTAATGAACCTGTTATAGTAAGGTTTTCCTTTGGAACAAAAATCCAGGGTAAAACATTGCCTAAAGTACCCCGCAAGGTAAAATCACTGTGCCCGGCCTGGAAAGTGAGCTGCTGCAGCTGAAGGCTATTTGCGCTGAAGGTAAATACCGATTGTATTCCTTTGATTGGTAGTCCATAGTTTTTCAACCCGAGCGTTGCCTGCTGAATGCTTCCGCTGCCTGTAAAATTGCTGTGAAGAAAGTCCGCTGATGCAGGATGTTTGATATCGGCAATCCGGCCATCAAAAACGGCATTCAGTTTCAACCAGCCACTCATGGAAGTGAAGTACTCA
>JBBSBT010000466.1:0-3222 GCA_038250985.1 Bacteroidales bacterium | reverse complement strand
GGTGTGATTATGATTTTTAATTTCCTGGCTGATTCATTCAAGTACAACCGTATAAATGACCTGGGATATATGATCGGCCGGATCTTTGTAAATAATGAAAATCATTATTTTGTTGAAGGTAAAAGAGAAGTAGGACAATTGTATAACAATTTCCAGTCGTCGGTTATTACACGCGAATCTGTAAAACTCATTCTTGAATCGGCCATAAGGTATACCTGTAATTTCGACTTGCTGACACCTCCTTACGATGCGCTGAAAATGATCACCGTTGCTGATATTCAAAATGTTATTGATAATATGAAAATAACTACAGGAAAGAGACTGGGTTTTCGTTTCCAAAGTGATCAGGAGGAAATTAGCGGTTAAACGAAACAAATCTACACAGGTAAAACATAATTTTATTTTTACAAATCAGTTTTGATTTTCACCGGCCTGATCCTGTAATATCACTTTTTTCCACTGCCAACTCTATGGCCAACAGTAATTATAATAACGATCTGACGATCCGTGAAATTGAATATTCGATCCTGATAAAGGATAAGGATAAAGGTTTCCACGAATTGGATGATATACTGCGCTCAGAGTTAACCCGTTTTGAAGAAACCCGGAAGACGAACAAAACCGCAGGGAACCCCATACGTGATTTCCTGAAAACCAATATTGAACGTAGCATTGTTATCCGCGACAATACTAAAGTGTACTTCCTCGATTACAGCGAACATGGTTCCTTAACCATTCAATTCAAATTGATGGTTATGACACGGTATGTTAATTACGGATCTACCCGGCAGGCTCTTGATTACCTTATAAAAGATACCATCGGTGAGTATTTTGAAGAATTGCTGGAGCGGCATATACCGGTCAGCGTTTCGGTGCAATCAGCCGATAATGAACTTTACGAATTACCGGTTTCGGGCCGGGACAGGAATCCGATAAAAAACAGGAAACAACGCGATTGGTTGCCAGTTATACTTTCGTCGGTTGCATTATTGTTTGTAATTGCACTGGGCCTCATCTGGTTTTTTCAGCAATACCAGCTGATTGAAAGGAAAAAGCCTTCGGATGAATACAGGGATAAATATTATGAATTGCTGAATGATAAACAGTTGGATAAATCTGTTGAAAAAGCGGATATCAATACTTATCAACCTAAAACCCATGAAGCGGATTCAAGTCAGAATACCAGGAATGAATCCAGGTAATGATAGGCTGATGTGAAGTATTCCGATTGTTGATCTGTTTAACACTTACGCTTTAATTCCCCAGGCTATAGGTAAGTTGCTTCAATTCTATTTCTGAAACTTTAGCTGTGTAAAGCAGGTTGATAAGGAGATAAGCTGCATTTTCATAACTTGTCTCGGCCGCCTTTACATCCAGGATGGTGGCCTGGCTCACATGGTATTTTTGTAACACTACGTCCACGAGTTGTTTGGTCAACTCAAAATTAGTTCTCTGTGATTCAATTTGTTGTAATGTAGTGGAATAGGAGCGGTATAATTTCGCGGCCTGCGTTGTAAGGAAATTTTTCAATCTTTCTTTCTCCAGTTTCGAATTGTCGACCCTTATTTTAGCAACATCCTTCTGAGTTTTATAAATGTTGCCGTTGAAAATGGGTATCTGTAAATTTATGCCTGCCGTAGGGCCATAATTTTGATTCAGCGTCATCGGGCCCTTATTCAGATTTGCCTGGTAAAAATCGTATCCCGCATTAAGTTTTACGGAAGGATAGCGTTGTGCCGAAACTTCTTTTACTACCTGTTCGTCAATCAAAACTTGTTGTTCGGCACTCATATATTGGGGATTGCGGTCCAGATAATTTAATATGGATTCGAGTTGCAAAGTTGTATCCACCACAATGGTATCAGTAACCGAAAAGGGTTTATTGCTTTTCGAACTGATAAGCAGCAATAAATCAGCTTTATTTTGTTCGACGACCAGTTTCTGTAGTTCCAGCTGCTGTTGCGCTGAATTCACATCCGTCTGGGCCTGAAGTGTTTCAACGGCATCTGCCATTCCAACATTTTTCTTTACATTAACGATATCCAGTTTCTGATTTGAAACATCAAGCGAATTTTGTATAATCTTCAGATAATTCTGCTGACGGATAATATCATAGTAAGTCACCATGATATCAGCCATGGTATTCTGCACCTGCTGGTTAAGCTGGATTTCGCTCAAATTCTGCAAGCGGTTTAACCGCTCTTTCGTTGCAGTTATCCTGAAACCGTTGAATAATGTTATATTACCTGAAACACCTGCATTTACAGCATTTTCGCCCTGGTTCGAAATATTTGAAGATGTTCCATCACTTTTATTCTGATTGATGGTAGTGAGTGAGCCGTTATCACCGGCATTGGCCGATACATAAGGCAAGCCTCCGGCCATTCCGAATGTGTTGTTTCTGATAGCAATATCGACTTCATTTTTTGCAATCTGTATATCAAAATTATTCCTGAGTGCTGTGTCAATAGCATTCTCAAGTGTCATCATTTGCTGAGCCTTTCCAATAAAAGGGAGGGCCATAGCTATACACAGGAAACCGGTTTTTATATTGATATTCATTTTTTCAGTTAATGTTTATTGATTGATGGAAAATGGTCATTCGGTTGTCTTTCACTGTCACTAGCTGTTTGAAGAGTTTGAAGAGCTTGAATAGTTTGAAGAAATTAAATGGTTTGCTATTTACTTATTTGAATTCAGCACTTTTCACTTTTCACTCTTCACTTAAACTACCTCATCTTCAATTTTTTCCTGAATAACATGTTTCCCCGAAATATAAGTGTACACCGCAGGAATTACAAACAAGGTAAGTATCAGTGAAAACATGATTCCACCAACAACCACGATCCCCAATGGAATACGGCTGGTTGCGGCAGCACCCAGGCTTAAGGCAATTGGTAAAGCTCCCAACGAAGTTGCAAGACTGGTCATCAGAATGGGTCGTAATCGCAAAGTAGCGCCTTCAATTACCGCCTGGTGTTTACTAAGGCCGGCTTCGCGTTGTTTATTGGCGAACTCAACGATCAGAATACCATTTTTGGTTACAAGACCAATCAGCATGATCATTCCGATTTCGGAAAAAATATTCAGAGTCTGATTGAAGACCCATAGACTGAGAACTGCTCCTGCAATGGCTAGCGGAACCGTAAGCATAATGATAAGCGGATCTCTGAAACTTTCGAACTGTGCAGCCAGCACCAGGAAAATCAGAACCAAGGCCAG
>JBBSBT010000465.1:0-3231 GCA_038250985.1 Bacteroidales bacterium | reverse complement strand
TGCTTTTGCTGGTATTCAGCGGAGCCCTGGCCGGATTTATTCCTGCCCGGAAAGCTGCTGCCATTAAGCCGATTGAAGCTTTAAGAGATGAGTGAAATTCCTGAATGAGGCTAGGGGATATGGAGATCGGGAGAGGAGGAGGCGAAAATTCTAATTTTATAACTAAAAATACAGACTAAATAATTGCATACAATAACCCATGAAACCTTGTAACTCTGAAAGACTGAAGCATTGAATCCCGATAGGGATCGGGACTGAAACATTGAGACCCTGAAACACTGTATCTCTGTAACTCTGAAACCATTTTTTCATTAACCATTACCTTTTAACCCTTCCCTATGTTCGACCTCGACCGCTGGCAAGAAATCATGAGTGCACTGAAGAAGAATAAGCTTCGTACTTTCTTCACGGCATTTGGTGTGTTCTGGGGTGTGTTTATGCTGGTCATAATGCTGGGTTCCGGTAACGGGCTTCGTAACGGCGTTTTTAGTGATTTTGGCGATTTTGCAACCAACAGCGTGTTTATGTGGACCCGTCCTACTACCCTTCCCTACAAAGGACTTCCGCGTGCCAGACAATACAATTTTAAAAATGACGATATTGAAGCGCTCCGTCGTGAGATTCCCGAAATAGAATACCTGGCTCCACGAACAGAAGGCGGTGGATTTCAGGGCGGCAATAATGTAATCCGGGGCACAAAATCAGGTGCTTTTGCCATTATGGGCGACTACCCTGAATGGAACCTGATTGATCCGGTGGTTTTAAACAACGGCAGGTTCCTGAACCATGCCGATTTAAAAGAAAAACGCAAAGTGGCCGTAATCGGCAATAAAGTTTACGATGTATTGTTTGCCCCCGACGAAGAAGCTATTGGACAATACATACAAATTCAGGGCATTTATTTCCAGGTTGTGGGTGTTTTTAAACCCAAAAATACAGGCGTAAATTTTGGCGGGGATAAAGAACAAAGTATTTTTATTCCACTAACTACTTTCCAGCGGGTATACAACTGGGGTGATGTCATTGGCTGGTTTGCGTTTACATCCAAACCCGGAACGCCGGCTTCCGTGGTCGAAGAGAAAGCCGCTGCCTTGCTCAAACGCCGCCATTCCGTTTCCCCTGACGATCCGCAGGCGATAGGCTCATTCAATATGGAAAAAGAATACAAGCAGATGACCGGCCTTTTTTCCGGGATCAATGGTTTGATATGGATTGTAGGCATTGGCACCCTGATGGCCGGGGTAATCGGTATCAGTAACATTATGCTGGTAATCGTTAAAGAACGAACCAAAGAGATAGGAATTCAGCGGGCTATTGGTGCAAAACCCTGGAACATCATATCTCAGATTATTACCGAATCGGTTTTTCTCACAACGTTTGCCGGGTATGTTGGCTTAGTTATAGGTGTTGGAATCCTGGAAGGTGTCAATTATTTTCTTGTCTCAAGCGGAAGTGAGGCTAATTCATTTAAAAATCCAAGCATCGATTTTAATATGGCAATCACAGCCCTGGTAATCCTGGTAATTTCAGGTGCCGTTGCCGGGTTAATCCCTGCCCGTAAGGCAGTGAGCATCAAACCGATTGATGCGCTCAGATACGAATAAACAGTTTTGTTAACCATAAAGATCAGCATACATGAAAAAGGCTTTAAAAATAGTAATCGGCATCATAATCCTGGTAGTATTTATCGGCACTATCGCTTACCTGTATAAGAAATCACAGGCCAAACCGGTGATATATGATACAACCACCGCGAAGATAAACAGTATAGTGAAGAAAACCGTAGCAACCGGGAAAGTGGTTCCACGTAAAGAAATTGAGATCAAACCCCAGGTATCCGGTATTATTTCGGAGCTATATGTCGAAGCCGGGCAAAAAGTTAAAAAAGGAGATATTATTGCCAAAGTACGGATCATTCCAAATATGGTAAGCCTCAATGAAGCTGAATCCAGGGTAAACCGTACAAAAATAAGCCTGCAGAATGCCCAGCAAAACTATGACCGGCAGAAGCCGCTCTACGACAGCAAGGTAATTGCCCGGGCCGAAATGCAGACCTACGAAGTTGCCCTGAAGACCGCCCAGCAAGACGTGGATGCAGCCGAAAACAATCTTCAGCTGATTCGCGACGGCATCAGCAAAACTTCGGGAGCCGTAAGTAACACCATTATCCGGTCAACTATTGAAGGAATGGTGCTGACTGTTCCTGTTGAAATAGGGAATTCAGTAATTGAAAGCAATACCTTTAACGATGGTACTACCATTGCAACCGTTGCCGACATGGGTGAAATGATTTTTAAAGGCAAGGTGGATGAATCAGAAGTCGGGAAACTCCACGAGGGGATGGAACTTATCATGACGGTAGGTGCCATTGACGCTGAAAATTTCACAGCCAAACTTGAGCATATTTCGCCAAAAGGTGTCGAAGAAAACGGCGCTATACAGTTTGAGATCCGCGCCGCCGTTCAACTGAAGAATAACCTGTTCATAAGAGCGGGCTACAGTGCAAATGCCGATATTGTACTCGAACGCCGCGACAGCGTGCTGACAGTTCAGGAGAGCCTGGTAAAATACGAAGGGGATACGGCTTCGGTCGAAGTGGAAACGGCACCCCAGGTGTTTAAGAAAAAGACCATCAAAACCGGGCTGAGTGACGGGATTAATGTTGAAGTACTTTCGGGTATAACCAAAAAGGATAAGCTCAAAATACAAAACGCGCCGACAGACAAAACCGAAGAGAAAAAATAATACTTTTACTGCCTGTCGCAGTTTTATGATTACAGACTCAACACTTACTTATATTTCCATGGGTGCACTGTTCGGTTTAACCGCCGGGCTGTCTCCTGGTCCGTTGCTTACCCTAGTTATTTCATCAACTTTACAGCATAATAAAGCAGAAGGGATCAAGATCGCCTTTGCCCCTCTCATTACAGATATCCCGGTTATCCTGGTTACTTTTTTTATTTTCTCAAGGTTCTCACAATTTACATCGGTTCTGGGTCTGGTCTCATTCCTGGGAGGGCTTTATGTGGCATGGCTGGGGTATCAGACATTAAAAATAAAAGGATTGGCGATTGAAACACAAATAGCGAAACCCGAATCCTTAAAAAAGGGGATTCTGACTAATTTATTAAATCCAAATCCCTATCTTTTCTGGCTTACAGTCGGGATCCCGATTGCATTTAAAGCCTATGAAATAAGCCCGATTACGGCAATTCTATATTTTCTTTCATT
>JBBSBT010000464.1:0-3239 GCA_038250985.1 Bacteroidales bacterium | reverse complement strand
GCTGGTTATTGATATTTTTTGCGTTCAGTCCGATCAGGAAAACCAATACGACCTCCCGTATTATTTTATGGGTCAGGTGATGAATACCAGTTTTAAATATACTGTTCCCGATGAACTTTCGCCATTGGGTAAGGCTTTCGGGTACCAGCATCTTTGGGAAACAGGCGAAGGTCTTTCACAGGATAAGAATGCAAAACTGAGTTGGTTCTCCAACGAAAGATTCTATACACTTACAACATTGGTATCTCCTGATGATCCTTTGCTGTTCACTCAAATCGGGGCGAATGATCCGGATTTCAACCTCCGCCACGACCAGGGATTTGTGATCAGGAAAAACGACCAGAAAAATGCCATCTATGTTTCGCTTATCGAATCCCACGGGCATTATGATCCGGTCAATGAAATAGCTTCAAATTCCTACAGCATCATCACTGACCTTAGCCTGTTGATTAACAATGAAAAATACACATTGATTTCATTTGGCGATAAAGCCGGAAATAAATGGACACTTTCATTATCCAATGATGATGCAACTGCAGTAACAAATCATTCTGTTGAATCAAACGGGAAATCATATACGTGGACAGGGCCATTTAAGCTAACGAAAAATGAATAAGATCATAGCCGACAAATCACTTTTAAGGCGGTTTATTGCTCTTGTTCTGAGTTTCGGACCAGGCATTTTTGCCATTGGCTACACCATCGGAACCGGCAGCGTTACATCAATGATTGTTGCAGGAAGCACTTACGGTATGCAATTGCTCTGGGTGCTTTTACTCAGTTGTATTTTTTCGGGAGTCCTTATGTTTACCTACGGAAATTACACGTTAATTTCGGGAGAAACTGCTCTTTATGGTTTTAAAAAGCACATTAAAGGCGGAAAATTAATTGCTATTCTGATTATCATCGGAATCTCTTTCGGGCAATGGAATTCGCTGATGGGAATTCTGGGGATTTCGGCCAACCTCATCTACGAAATTCTGATTATTTATTTCCCTCAACTGATCGGTTACAAATACGAAACAGTACTGATTACAGCTATCCTGGTTATAGGTACCATGTATTCTCTTTTGCTGGTTGGGAAATATACCTTTTTTGAGAAAATACTGGTCATTTTTGTGACCATCATGGGTCTTTCGTTCATCGTTTCGTTGTTTCTGGTTTTCCCGCTTCCAATCGATATTGCAAAAGGTCTGATTCCATCTGTACCGAATGTGGCAGGAGGTAAAATGATGGTTGCAGCTTTTGTCGGAACAACGATGGCGGCAGCTACGTTTTTGTCGCGCCCGCTTTTTGTGAAAGGAAAAGGTTGGACAATTGCCAATCTGAAACAGCAAAAAAAAGATTCAATTGTTGCGGCAATTCTGGTTTTTATCATTTCCGGATCGGTAATGGCAGTAGCTTGCGGCGCTTTGTTTCATCAGGGACATCCGGTTACAAAAGTTATCGACATGGTGAATACGCTGGAACCGGTTGCGGGAAGATTCGCGCTGGCTTTGTTTTTCTTCGGAACATTAAGTGCCGGGCTTTCCTCGATATTTCCTTGTTTACTGATTGCTCCTTTGCTGATTGCCGATTATCAGTCGGGCGAACTGGACACCAATTCAAAACAATTCCGGATCATCACAGCAGTAGCTTCTCTGGTGGCGTTAATCGTTCCGGTATTTGGTGCCAACCCAATCCAGATGCAGATATTATCGCAGGTTTTTAATGTGTTTGTATTGCCTGTCGTCGTAGTGGGAATTATCCTGCTGGTTAATAACAAAAAACTGATGGGCGATTACAAAACCGGTGTCTGGATTAATATCGGTTTATACTCAGCCCTGCTTTTTTCCTGCCTCATTTCATACAACGGAATTGTGGCATTAACCGAGTATTTTTAAAAATTAAACTTATAAAGAGATGAAAATCAAATCAAAATCAGAATGCACTTACGATTGTATTTCGCTTGGTGAAGTAATGTTAAGATTAGACCCGGGCGAAGGTCGTATCAGAACTACACGTCAGTTCAGGGCCTGGGAAGGTGGTGGCGAATACAACGTTTCCCGCGGTTTGAGAAGATGTTTTGGTAAAAAAACGGCTATTATCACAGCACTGGCCGATAATGAAGTGGGTGCTTTAATAGAAGATTTTATGCTTCAGGGCGGATTGGACACTCAATTTGTAAAATGGATACCTTACGATGGTTGTGGCCGTACGGTTCGCAATGGCTTAAACTTTACTGAACGAGGTTTTGGTATACGCGGAGCAAAAGGTGTTTCCGACCGCGGAAATACCGCCGCATCTCAATTAAAACCAGGCGATATTGACTGGGAGTATATTTTCGGAACGTTAGGCGTTCGCTGGATGCATACCGGTGGTATTTTCGCAGCACTATCCGAAACTGCAGCAGAAACGGTTATCGAGGCAGTAAAAATTGCCAAAAAATACGGCACTATTGTTTCATACGATTTAAACTACCGTCCATCACTTTGGAAAGCTATTGGTGGTGAAGCTAAAGCACAGGAAGTAAACCGTGAAATTGCTAAATATGTGGATGTAATGATTGGTAACGAGGAAGATTTTACTGCATGTTTAGGACTTGAAGTTGAAGGTAACGATGAAAATTTGAAAGAATTGGATTTGTCGGGCTACAAAAGCATGATAGAAAATGCAATATCAGAATTTCCAAATTTCAAAGTAATAGCCACAACATTGCGTACAGTAAAAACTGCCACAGTAAATTCATGGGGTGCTATTTGCTATTCCGAAGGTAAAATCCATGAAGCCCAACATCGCCCTGACCTTGAAATTATGGATCGTGTTGGCGGTGGCGACAGTTTTGCTTCGGGATTAATCTATGGTTTCCTGGAGTTTAACGATGGTGCAAAAGCGGTTGAATATGGTGCTGCTCACGGCGCATTAGCTATGACAACTCCCGGCGATACCTCCATGGCTACCTTATCGGAAGTGGAAAAAATAATAGGTGGTGCAAGCGCTCGTGTCGATCGCTAAAAACCCAACCCTTGCCACTCTGAAAGAGCAAGTTTAATACAAAACCAATTTGGATATTGGTGTTGATTATTGAGGATTACCAATGTCAAAAAAAACTAAGAGAGTGTCTAAATTTTTTTCAGTCTTGTTTTACCCCCTCTGACTCCCCCTGAAATCAGGGGGAGAACGTGCTAATAAAGATTTTCAAAAAAATGAAATAGCTTGAATCCAGCACTATCATACCCCCTCCCTGTCCCGATAACCAT
>JBBSBT010000463.1:0-3240 GCA_038250985.1 Bacteroidales bacterium | reverse complement strand
TTCATCCTTACTTTCTCTTTCACTGGCAAAAAGGCTGAACATGGCTTTGGATATGGACACCGTGGTGAAGCCATCCCTGTCGGCATATTTCGCAAACAGCTGATCTACAGCCGAATTTTGTCCCTTTACAAGAAACGTACTCATAATGAGTGCCAGGGCAACAACTATCTTTTTCATTGTATTTAATTTTTTACTGAGTTAATTACTTTATCAATCTCCCCTACTTTTTTAACCTGCCTGAGCGATTGGTCGACTTTTGAAAGGTATTTCAGTTTAGCTGTATTCCGGTTCATGGTCATTGAAACCAGTAATAAAGCCCGCTTGGTTTCGAGGTATGCCAGTTTTGGGTCCTGGTAGGTGTCTTTAACGTAAGTTTGCTTGACAACAGCTTCGGGTTTGTTTGTGTACTGAAAAATTCCTAAGGATAGAACAATAACAGCGGCTGCGCTTCCGGCCAAGGCGAGCACACGGCTGAACCGGTTTCGGGTCTCTTTTTTCCATTCCTTTTCAATAAGCGAATTCAGGTTATCTGAAACATCAAAAGGAGGTGCAGTATCCTGTTTCACTTCAGTAAAATATTGGAATAACTCTTTCATCTCAGCTTGCTCAGCGGGCAGCCCGGGCTGGCTGAAATAGTGTTTCAGCTGCGCCTCCTCTTCCAGGGTGGATTCCCCTTCGAAGTACCTGGTCAGGATTTCCTCAATTTCCCGGTATTCCATAGTTGTAGATTTTCATTAATTCTTCCTTTATCCATTTTCGGGCCAAACACAACTGAACCCTTACGTTGTTTACCGATGTATCAACCAGCTGCGCTATCTCTTCGAATGTACAGCAGTCGATATCGCGCATCTGCATGATCACTCTCTGCTTGTCGGGCAGCTTTTGCATCAGTTTTCTGATCTCACCTACACCTTCACTTATGTCAAAGGCTGATTCGGGGTTGTTTCCCAGTGTTTTCAATACGTCAGCATCCACTGTGTCTTTTTGAAGGCGTAGTTTATCGAGGCATTTATTTTTAAGAACGGTGCAGGCAAAAGCGTCAATACTTGTCATTTTGTGGAGTTCGCCGCGCATTTCCCAGAGTTTCAGATACAACTCCTGCAAAGCGTCTTTGGCTGTTTCCGAATTTCCAAGCAGCCGGAATGCAATCCGGTACATTTTATCGCCCATTGGAATTACCTGCCGCTGAAACTCTTCTTTTGTCATCGTGTTTTTTTGTACCGTGACGTAAATTGCACGTTTTGCTTTTTAAATCCTCGCGTAAGCAAGCCCCAACATTGAAATAATATCAACTGTTTTATTCAGTAACATCAGTTTATCAGTTATTATCGGCTACCTGGCTTGTCATTTTCTTAGCTTGTTCCAGCGAAATATTGCCGGTAATTTCTATCATTACATTTTTGCTCCCGCCCGTAACAAACAACATTTCCGTTATCCGTTTCTTATCCTTTTTGCACAGCAGGATCGTTTTCTCACCTTTGTGTTTAACCGACATCAGTTCTTCATACCCTTTGCGGTTGATTTGCGGTACAATTTCGGTGTAAAAATTCAATTGTGAATTGAGTTTGTCGTCCTGAACGGTAAGAATTCGCACTGAAGAAATTCTGAAATCGGGATCCTTATCCTGGTCATCAAGCATTCCGGCAGGCAAATTGGAAAATTTCATTGTAAGGAAACCGTCTTTATCGGCATAGCGGTCAAAAACACGGTCAAAGGTATGATTTTGCGCTCTGATGCCGGTTATACAAAAAAGGGCCAACAGGCAAGTTAAAAATACTGTTTTCATAGTCATTCGTTTTTAGGTTAATAATGGATATATGATAAAGACGAATGAGATTGGATTTTATTAAATGAATATTGAAAATTAGAAAGATGAAATTGATTAGTTTGTAACTAATCATACGGATCAATGTAATAAGGGATGAATACAGCCACAGATTACGCAGATAAGTTTAAATACCTGAGATCTGTTTCTTGTTGTGAAAACTGCTGAAATCAACTATAAGTATATGAAAATCAAAGAAATCTGATGCAAAATAGATTAATTTAGAGCTGAATGGTTATAATAATTTTAATAATCGCTAAACGGTTTATCATCCTTCCAATTACGTGGATTATTAATAATGTATTCCCTTATTCTTTTGTATGATTCTTCATCCCTGATAATATGGTCGTGAAAACGAGATTGCCAGTTAAAACCGGCTACCGTTTTATGCATTTCAAATGAAACCCGCCCTTTGTACCACCGGATTATCCGTGAGATATTTTCATAAAACATAGGATTATTATTGCCTGTGATGCCTCCAGGTTGTTTCCCGGTTTCAGATTTTGAATTGGCATTGGTTTCCGGCTTAGAGACGCGATTAATCGCGTCTCTACAATCATCCTGTTTATCAATTGTTATTATCCCATGTACATGGTTTGGCATTATCACATATTCATCCAAAACTGCATCTGTAAAATGTTCCGGAATCTCAGCCCAGAATTTACCTGCCATCAGGCCCGAATCATTCAATCGCATTTCACCATCAATAATTTCGCCGAAATAGCGAAACATATTAGCCGTGCAAATAGTGATAAAATATAAGGCATTCCACCCATAATCCCAATTTTGCAACCGGGCAGGGGGAATACGATATCTGTCACGAAACCTTTCCATTATTGTTGTTGCTATTAATTTCGATATTCATTTTTTGTTTTCGGATGGTCCGTCGTAGAGACGCGATTAATCGCGTCGCTACCATGAAACACATTCCCATAAATAATTACGTTTCCATATTGCATTTTTTCAGTTAATTGCATTCATCGGATAACAATTCCATCCGGAAATGGAATTTTTCATTTCTTTCGGTTTTTATAAATCTGTTTTAATAATCTTGCAAAATAGGCCTCAAAACTTTCGCCTGCAAGTTTCGGATATATCTCGATTGAAGATGCAAAATTTTCAATCAGGTCAGTATATTTTTTAAAAGTATCACGTAATAATATTTCATCGCCTGTATCCCAATAATGGCCTTCATCGTGTACAACCAGATCCTGCAGGTATTTACCTTCCAGGTATTTGAACAAGTGAATAATCAGTTTATGAATTTCGACTCCTGCATACTGTGTCTTAACCGATAGCATATACAGGTATTTCTGATATTCTTTGTTTTGGCTGTTGCCGAAAAATTTCAGATGTGAAATGCTGCTCATTTTTCCGTTCGAAAGAAAACACAAATCGATTGTTTCACAGTCAGG
>JBBSBT010000462.1:0-3261 GCA_038250985.1 Bacteroidales bacterium | reverse complement strand
TTTTTGTATCGGAGCTATACTAACAATACTATTGTTGTAAGTCACTTCAATTTTTTTAGTTTTCACACTCCAAACGGCTGAGGTAACTCCTTTTACAGATTTGGCAGCTTCTTCAATCCTATCCTTACACATTTCACAATTACCTGAAACACCAAACGTTGCTTGCTGAACTGTTTGAGACCTGGTCCCGATAGCTATCGGGACTGGAATTTGAGACTTCGGAGTTGCAGGCATTTCCATACCCGGCATTGAATTGTCTTTCTGAGGGTTCGCTTCACCTGGATTTGATTTTGCCGGCTTGCTTTTGTTATCATTAGTTTTGGTATCACCCGGCATAATCATTCCCGGCATGGAAGATGTTATTCCACCCTCCGGATTCATCATGCTGGGCTTTCCTGCAAGCTGTGCCGAAGCATCAACGCTGAAAGCGCCTTGCGTAACTATTTCCTCTCCATCGGACAAACCTTTCATAACCACATAACTGTTTCCTAACATAGGTCCGAGCTCAATTTCACGCATTTTGAATGCCAGTTCATCAGTTTCAGTTTGTTTCACGTAAACAACGGAACGTTTGCCTGTCCATAAAACCGCGGTTTTGGGAATCACTAATTTATCCTTGTATTGATTCAGATTGGCTTTAACAATTCCGGTTGCAAACATTTCGGGTTTTAATTTCCCGTTCTGGTTATTCATTTCCACACGAACCCTGGCAACACGGGTAACGGGATCAAGCACAGGATCAATAAATGAAATATTGCCGGAATAATCCTTTCCGGGTAAAGCCTCGAATGTAAATGATACTTTCTGCCCCTGTGAAAGATAAGGGAGGTCGCTTTCGTATGCATCAAACATAACCCATACATGCGAGAGATCGGCAACATCAAACAGCACGGAACCGGGAGAAACATAATCGCCATTATTTACACGCCTTGCAGATACAACCCCTGTCGTATTGGCAAAAACTTCGAAATTAGTTTTTACTTTTCCGGAACTTTCGATAGCAGTAATCTGGGAATCCGAAAGTTTCCACTGGCGGAGTTTATCTTTGGTAGCTTCATACAAAGCCGGTTGCGATTGTTTTGTTGCTGCAGTTTCGAGTAATTCCTGCTGTGCAGTTATCAGGTCGGGCGAATAAATTAAAGCCAGCGTTTGTCCTTTCCTGACCCCTTCGCCGGTAAAGTTTACAAACAATTTTTCAATACGTCCAGGCAAATAAGATACCTGACTTTGTAAAAGCCTTTCGTCAGACTGTACTTTACCATAAAGGCGAATATCCTTTACAGGATTTTGTTTCGAAACAACAGATGTAAGCACATTAGCAAGCTGAATGGCATCCTTTGTCATATGAATTGCACCAGGATCGGTAGTGGTGGTGTCAGCCTGTTTAAGCGGGATTAAATCCATTCCGCAAATCGGGCATTTTCCTGGTTCTGACATTCGGATCTGTGGATGCATGGAACAGGTCCAGATAGTGCCTTTCGCAATTTCGGCAGTGTGGTCGTGTTTGTCTTCAGTTTTACCTGATGAATGGAAAAACAGCCACCCAAGGAAAATGCCACCGATTAAAATGAGGCTGAAACGGATATATTTATTTGAAAGAATATTTTTCATTATTTCGTTATTTTCAGGTTTATGTTATTACAAAAGAACATTAGTCGTTTTATGAATTATTTCCTTAATATTGTTAAAAATACAGTTGAAATACGGTTGAAATAGAGTCGAAGTAGATTTAGATTTTGCAAAATGAAACCTTAACTCTATTCATGTATCTCCATTTATTTCCACCTATTTCCATTTATTTCTATTTATTTCAAAGTATTTCTATTTATTTCAATGTATTTCAATATTTCCAAGTCTTTCCAGCCATGCAATAGATGTATTGTAATCAGCAACAGCTACCATTTGCTTGTATTCGTAATCGAGGGTCTGCTGCCTCACTCGTAAAATATCAGTCAGATCAGAGCCCGAGGATGCAAAACTTCTGAGCATAATATCAAGCGTTTTTGAAGCTAACCGGTATTGATCAGCATAAAGTTTTGTTCGCCTATTTGCATCCTGAAAAAGCTGTATTGCCTGGTAAAACTCTGTTTGCAGCGAATTGGCAGTAGCCATGTAATTCTGTTCAGTGGCTGATTTTAATAAGTCAACTTCTGATTGCATGGCTCTGTATTTTTTGCGATAAATAGGCAGTGTAGCTGTTACCATTGGCATAATCATGTCGCCTCCGTTCATTGAAGAGGTGGACATTTCACTTTTATTGATCAAGGCGTAATTTACACCCAAACCGATCATGGGATAGCCCATTTTTGTCACCAACACTTTGCGTGCATCAAGTGATTCTTTTTCATACTGAAGCATTCCAAGCATAGGGTTGTTTTCAAGAATACTATCTGGCATCGTTAACAGTGATGGCGGAACATTCTCAGCAATTAATGTATCCGGAAGACTGACTGTTGATTCCGGTGGTCTGTTCAGGTAACTGTTAAATTGAGCTGCAAGAGTATTCCATTGGCTTTTTAACAACTCAATATCGTTTTGCAGATCACCGGTTTCAATTTGTATCCTGTACACATCCGAAAGACCTGAACTTCCGGAGGAGGAACCCATTGAACTACTTTGCATTGGATCTTGTGACTGGTTTGAACCCGAGCCTGAAGTATTCCCGGAATTTCCACCCATACTTTGCATACCTGATGTTCCGGAAACATTGCTTTGCGTGGAAGAAGACGGCAATATCCTGCTTGGTGTTGAATTGCCGTTTCCTGAAGTTGGTGCACCGTACCTTACAATTGCCAATCTTTCAATCGTATGCAGAAGCTCAACGTTTTTCTCCGAGATGCGGATATTTTGTTTCACCTTGTGCATTTCGAACCAGGTGCGCTGCACGTCATAGTAAACCTGTAATTTGGCATCGCGGAACGATTCAAATTTAGCTTTTGCCATCAGGCTCATTTCATCCTGTGCCGATTTGAGGACTCCGAACCAGGGAAACATTTGCATAAGCCGGATATCTGCTACCTGTTTTCCGCCAAGGAGTTCCATGGGTTTGAGAAAGATCCCGAGACTTAGTTCAGGATCAGGTAAACTGCCAACCTGAGGAACTTTCTGCAAAGCTGCTTCATATTCAAAGTACCTCTGGAGCACAGTCGGATTGTTTTTGGCGGCTATTTCGAGGTAACTGTTAAGAGAATCAGATTGTGCATATAATGATATACATAGAAATACATTGAAATATATTGAAATAGCCGCGACAATATATTT
>JBBSBT010000461.1:0-3267 GCA_038250985.1 Bacteroidales bacterium | reverse complement strand
GGATAAGGTTTTTGGTCGCTGACATTCCCACAGCGATCAACAGCTTGCACAAGGTATATGTATGATTTATCACACGCATCTGTTACATTGTGATCAGTATAGGCACTCGAATCGGCTGAGGTAGTCGTTATATCCGGCCATAATGGGTCGTTGAAGCGGCTGATCCGGTATCCTAAAATATCGTCCCCTGAAAGCGGAGTCCAGAATATCCTTGGGTTGTAACCGGTGCTGCCTTTTATAAGGGTTACATTTACATTTTGTACAAGTGCCGGGTGATTTACGTCAGATAAAATAGAAGCATCAAATTCATTGGAATACGCATCCCATAATCCCGTGCCCGGATCAGGTACAAAATGGATCCGGTAGATAAAATCCAAGGGTTGGCAATATGGGAAGGATATGGTATCGTTATAATTATATTGAGCATTTAAATCCGAAGGGATTACTTTTATTATATCCCAAATACCGGAATTTGCGACCTGTCGTTCGACATAATATTTCCCCTGCATGCCAGCTGCATTCCAGCTGAGTTGCGCAATGCTATTGTTGAAAGTTATTACTGCTAAATTGATTGCAAGCGGCGCGAGTTTCGTTAAGGTAATAGCAGAAAAAATTGAAGCCGGTTGATCTTTTTCGAATAGTGTTCCCCGTGTCAGGACTGGTTTTTCAATATCCGGATTGCTGCGTGAGGCATATACGGTGATTTTTGCCATACTAACAAAAAGGAACATCAACAAGAATGAAAGTCTGAACATAGGAAAAACCGGTTTCATGTTTGGTGTATTCATATAGCGTCCTGCAAAGTACAAAAAAAGTAATTAAGATATGTCGGGTCCAACCACCAGTGTGAATAAATTTTCAGGATCCAGGTATTTGATGGCCAGGTCCTGAAGCTGAGGTGCACTGATATGCTGTACCGTTTCAATGAGTTGCTCAAAATGGTTGATATCGAGTCCGTCTTCGATAAGATCGCGATACAGGTCGGCCTGGGCAAAAGGCCCGTCGACAGCCCTGAGCATTTCGCCCGACAGATAATTTCGCACCAGCGAAAGTTCACTCTCAGGTACCTGTTCATTACATAAACGATTGAGCTCGAATCTTATTTCAGCCAGGGCTTCTTTTGTAACTTCAGCACCTACTTCGCCCGAAATTACAAAGTAGCCGCTTTCACGCAAAGGAACTACCGAAGAGCCGATTCCATAGGTATACCCTTTATCTTCTCTCAGGTTGTTCATCAGCCGCGATCCAAAATATCCGCCCAGTATGGCATTCAACACTTTCATGCCTGCGAAATCAGGATGGCTGCGGCCAAACATCAGACCGCCTATGCGTATAGCCGACTGCATGGCTCCTTCTTTAACAATAAAATGATCCTTTTTGCCTGAACCTGTTAGTGAATACTTTTCACGGTTACCTGCATTTCCGCTCCAGTCGGTACCGCCAAAATGTGCTTCCAAGTCATTAAGAAATCCGGGTTTAATTCGCCCGGCTACAATGATTGAACAATTATTTGAGTGATAACGGAATTTGTGAAATTCAGTCAGGTCTGAATTACTGACTTTCGCTATATCATTTGGCTCAAGATACATTCCGTAAGGATGATTATCGCCAAAAATGATGGAATTAAAATGAGTACGTGCCAGGAAATTCACTTTCTGACGGTTTACTTCGAGCATCTGCATTTGTTTCCCGGCAAGTACTGAATATTCATCGGCCGGGAATACCGGGTTTTTTACAATCTCGCTAAGCAGTGGTAAGGTGTGATCAAGATGCTTGTTGAGCGAATACAGGGTAACGTATGCATTGTCGCGCTCAGTCGTATTCTCGAAATGCGCCCCGTAATAGTCGAGCGATTCCGACAACTTCTGAGCCGAATAATTCCTGGTGCCTTCGCGTAACATCAGGTTGGTAGCCATTGCGGTAAAAGGCTTTTTCTGGAACCAGCTTCCGGCAGCAAACATCATTTCGATGGAAATTACATCCTGTGTACCCGAATTGAACTGGTATACTTTTATCCCGTTACTGAGCCGGAATACTTCCGGTTGCGGGAAATGAATACGACCAGGGGGCTGAATGGCAGGCTGGAGTTTCCGGTTGAGAGCTGTCGTCATTAAATTGGATTGATTTAAGTTGATTAGTTGTTGGAGTGAGGTGTAAGAGGTTAAGGAGTAAAAACTTTAGTTGTCCAGAAAAAGTATTGGTTATTAATTTTTTGCGTAATAATAGAGCGTTGAGCAGTTTTCGGGTCTGAAAATTTTATTGGCTTCAGCAGCTACTTCGGCAACAGTAACCGATGTATACCGATGCATAAGGTCGTTGACAAGAGTGGCATCACCCAGTAATTCGTAATACGCAAGGTTCATAGCTTTGTCAAGAACGCGCATCTCGCTGAATTCCATCATAGCTTCAACCCTGTTTTTTACTTTTTGAAGTTCCATTTCTTCAACGGCATGATTGCAGATTGCATCAATTTCAAGCTGTAAGGCATTTTCGGCCTCAGCCATGGTAATGCCTTTGATTAGTTTGCCGGTAATTACAAACAGGCCGGCTTCGATATCTCCTGAAACAAAAGCGTTGATATCGCTGAAAAGTCGCTGACTTTTTACCAGCTGCTGATTCAATCTTCCCGACTGGCCTGCTGAAAGGATATCCGAAATCAGATCGGTTGCAAAAAAGCCCTCTCCCAGGCGGTTGCTCATATGCCATGCTTTATAAATGGCATCATAAGGGACATCGCGTTGTACCGACAAAGAACGGGCCTCGGTTTGTGCAGGCTCAACCGGCAGTTGACGCAGGTTGGCAGTTCCTTTTTTAATATTCCCAAACCATTTCTCTGAAAGTACCTTGATTTGTTCAGTTTCAACATTTCCTGCAATCACCAGGATAGCATTGCAGGGATTATAATACTTTTCGTAAAATTCGCGTACTTCGTCCATGTCAGCCTGTTCGATATGCGACGGATCGATACCGATGGTTGCCCATTTGTAGGGATGAACCTTATATGCCAGGGGGCGCAGCAGTAGCCATGCATCACCGTAAGGCTGATTCAGATAGTTTTGCCTGAATTCTTCAACTACCACATTACGCTGAACATCAAAGCTCTTGGTCGAGAATGCCAGGTTCAGCATACGGTCCGATTCGAGCCAGAAAGCGGTTTCGAGGTTATGCCCGGGAACTGTGAGGTAATAATTGGTAAAATCGTTGTTGGTAAAAGCGTTGTTTTCGCCGCCTACTCTTTCGAGTGGTTCATCGTAGCGGGGAATATTT
>JBBSBT010000460.1:0-3275 GCA_038250985.1 Bacteroidales bacterium | reverse complement strand
TATCAGCGTATTTATTTACTGCATCATTTACAAAGGTATTGTATTGCTGAAGCACATAAGCCGGGATATCGCGTTTCGGTCCACGGCGTTGGGTTGATGCCAGGTACTTTGCAAGATCGGCCTGGGTATATGTTTTAGTCCCTATAGTAAAAATATTTTTTCCCAGGCCTGACGCTTCTTCCGCTTTCCAGCTTGCTTCAAAAATGGAGTCAGTAACAACCTTCGTTAATTCGTTGAGTGCCGGGATATTTTGTGTGAAGCCATATTTGGTTTTAACCTTCGCGGCATAGGCGTCCTGGATTTCAAGAGTACGGTCACTTTTTGGAATCCGTTGTTTGATATCCTCTTTTTCTTCATCAAAGCTGCCTATCGGTTTCCTGTCGATAAGTTTGATAATATGCCATCCGTACATGGTTTGGAAAGGCTCCGAAAAATCACCTTTTTCTTTTAATTTCAGTATATTTAAAGTGAAGTCGGGAAGCAAGCGATTAACCCCAAACCAAGGCAAAATGCCCCCTTTCGAGGAGGTAGAAACATCATCAGAGAACTTCCTGGCTACATCCCCAAAATCGCTGCCTTGTTTTAATAATTTATAAGCCATATTTGCTGAATCGGCAACTTTGAGCGAATCGTTGAGAGTTGCTTTTGGAGGATAAACCAAGATAATATGGGCCAACTGTACCTTACCCAATGCCGGAATTTTTGCTGTTACTTTTATCAGATGGTATCCAAAATCGGTACGGACAGGCATGGTAACTTCATTCAATTTTGCATTGTAAGCTGCTGATTCAAAAGGATAAACCATGTCGAAAGCACTGAAAAATCCGAGGTCGCCACGGTTGCCTTGTATTTTTTGACCGTTGGCTTCACGATTTCTTGCCGAAGGATCTTCCGATGCTTCGGCAGCAACTGTACCAAAATCTTCTCCTTTAAGTATCCGCTTGCGTAACTGCATGATTTTGTTCCAGGCTACAAGGGTGTCCGCTGCTGACGCAAGCTTGTCGACACGAACCAGTATATGACTGGCACGTAAATCATATTTCTTATCTTCATATGCTTCGCGGATCATTTTATCTGTGGCCAGGTCATCCGAAAGGTAGGGCTGTGCCAATTGCTTGCGATACCCTTCCAACTCATCGCGGAACGACTTTAATGTATCCATGCCCAATGCTTCAGCTTCGGCTACTTTCAGACGGAAATTGATATACAGGTCAAGGTATTCCTCAAGCGCTTTTTTATCCGGTTTTTCACTTTTGATATTATTCTTTTCATACACTTTGATGAACTCATTCTTAGTGATTTTTTCGCCGGCAATCTGAAGTAAAACCGGGTCGTTGGTCTGGCTTAGGACGGTAAAGCTGAAAATACCAAATAGAAGAGTTAGTGAAGCATTAATAAGTATTCGTTTCATAGTCAATGTGAAATTATTTTTAACGTCTGATGTATGAATGTCAGTAATACGCTTATGAATTAGGTTGAATAACAGGGACAATTACCGGCTATAGTTTGGAGCTTCACGGGTGATGGTGATATCGTGAGGATGGCTTTCGATAACCCCGGAAGCAGTAATTTTTATAAATTTCGCTTTTTGAAGGCTTTCAATATTTGCGGATCCGGTGTACCCCATTCCGGCACGTAAGCCTCCGATCATCTGGTGAATTACCTCGGAAAGTGCGCCTTTAAAAGGCACCCTGCCAACGATTCCTTCGGGAACGAGTTTCTGGATGTCGTCTTCTGCATCCTGGAAATAGCGGTCTTTGGAGCCTTTCTGCATGGCTTCGATAGAACCCATTCCGCGGTATGATTTAAATTTCCGGCCTTCGTATATAATGGTTTCTCCCGGCGACTCTTCCACGCCTGCAAACAGGGATCCGGCCATTATGCTGTATGCACCGGCAGCAATGGCTTTAACAATATCGCCGGTATAGCGTATCCCGCCATCGGCAATAACCGGAACCCCGGTGCCCTGCAATTCTTTAGCGACCACATAAATAGCCGAAAGTTGGGGGATACCAATACCTGCAATTACTCGGGTCGTACATATTGATCCGGGGCCAATCCCTACTTTAACACCGTCGGCACCTGCATCAACCAACGCACGGGCTGCTTCGGCTGTAGCAATATTGCCCACAACAATCTGGAGGTCAGGAAAATGTTTTTTTACCAGGCGGGTTGTATCGAGTACTCCTTTGGAATGACCGTGAGCGGTATCAATTACAACTGCATCTACGCCGTTTTTTACAAGTTCAGTTACCCGTTCAAGCACATCAGCGGTTACACCCACACCGGCGGCAACGCGCAGACGTCCCTGTTCATCTTTACAGGCGTTGGGACGGGCTTTTATCTTACTGATATCCTTATACGTTATAAGTCCTACCAGTTTATAGTCATCGTCCACAACCGGCAGTTTCTCTATTTTATATTCCTGCAGAATATCTGAGGCCTGGTCAAGATTCGTCTTTATATTTGTTGTGATCAGGTTTTCACGGGTCATAATTTCAGCTAATGGCCGCAGTGGATTGCGCTCAAAACGAAGATCCCTGTTTGTGATAATGCCTACCAGTTTTCCATCGGCATTCACCACAGGTATTCCTCCGATTTTATTTTCACTCATGATGGTGAGTGCATCATCTACCAAAGCATCTTCCGGCAGTGTGATGGGGTCTGTGATCATTCCACTCTCCGAACGTTTAACCCGCCTCACTTCAGCAGCCTGGTCAAGAATGCTCATGTTTTTATGAAGCACTCCAATACCACCTTCCTGCGCTATGGCAATAGCCATTTTCGAATCGGTTACGGTATCCATGGCTGCGGATACAATAGGTATATTGATTTTTATTTTTCTTGAAAACCAGGATGAAGTATCAACATCGCGGGGAAGTACTTCTGAATATGCAGGAATGAGCAGGACATCATCGTATGTAAGTCCATCGCCCGCAAATTTTTCATTATCAATGAACATAGCCTTTTTTTTTGAATGTGCAAATTTACTAATTTTAATGGAAGTCCTTGTTAAAAAATCTTAAGGTTTTAATCAATGGCAAATAGTTGAAAATCAATAATTTTAAACTAAATGAATCGTATTGCAAAGCATTTAAAACCGGGTTTGTTAAACATTAACGGATGCTATTCCAGGGTTGAATGGGCGTTACGCATTGAAAATCAACAGGTTCGAACTAAATGGAAGTGTTGATCAGATGTCAGCTCAATGAGAGATGACTTTATGTATCCGGCCTTCGATATGCAAATGATAAATAATGGGGCTTTGTTATCGT
>JBBSBT010000459.1:0-3282 GCA_038250985.1 Bacteroidales bacterium | reverse complement strand
GCCATTGGCTGATAAAACATCGGCCACAATGCCCGAAAAATAACTGCTGTTATTCCGGCAATCGTATGCAATTGCAACCCGGATCTCATTCTCGGTTGCGAAAACCTTTTTCAGATAGTTGGCCAGACCCTGGGTAGCCATACCTACCGTGTATTTATTCATGCGGTTGGTTCCGTCACCCATGATGCCGCGTAGGCCTCCGGTACCGAATTCGAGGTCGCAATAGAAACTTTCGGCCAGTTCGGCCGGATCATTTTCAATCATCCTGCTAATGCGCGATTTGGTTTCTGAATCGATATTTTTGTCATCAAGCCAGGCTTGTGCTCTTTTTAAAATTTTAGGATCAATAGCTGTATTTGCCATACTATGAATGAGTTAATTATATTAGCAATTTTGATTTTTATCTATACAAACTTATGGAAATTTTCTGAATGATATTAAACTATTAGGTTTTAAAATTGAATTCATTTGAACGGGTAAATGATAAATGTCAGGTTATCAGAAAGAAGAGAAAGTCTCCCGGGTGTATTTGCGGTTCCTGACTATCAGCTTTTCCCTGACTTTAAAAGGGAATTGAATTTAACTCCCATCCTGATCCATCTGCCTGCCTGTGGAACATTTCCATAATCGACACATTCCGTGTTCAATAAGTTGGTTGCTTCTGCAAAAAACATCCATTTTTCGAGCTTGTAATTCAGTTGTAAATCCATCATCAGGAAAGGCTTATAAGGAGTTTCGCGGCTTTCAGGTACAGTGTTCACATATTTGATATAACCGCCTTCGCGATCCTGGTAACTAAATGCCCACGAAGCCGAGAATTTGCGCCATACCTGCTGATAAATGAGTAGATCAGCCTTGTGTTTCAATATATCAAGCACGTAACGCGACATGAAATTGTCACTCGATTTATCGGCTTTCAGATAGGAATATTCCATCGTTACACTTTTAATGAATGATTTGTTGCCGGTTAATTCTTCCATATTTAACGAAAAGCTTGTTTCAATCCCCGAAACATTGATTTGAGTGATATTCATGGCTTGCCACGGATCCTGGTTTTGCAGTTTAACCCAATCGATCATATTTTTACCATATCGCTTAAAAACAGCCGCATGAGCAATAATTCCGGGTTTGTTGAATTTAATGCCGGCCTCAATCATAATTGCTTCTTCCGGTTTAAGATTCGGATCGCCTTTGCTGGTATTATCGTTATAATATAAATCGGTAAAGGTTGGCAGCCGCAAAGTGCGGTTGGCATTGCCATAAAGCCGGAAGCTTTTTCCAAGCGGGTATGCTAAATCTATTCCAGGATAAAAGGTAACTTTTCCGGGTAGGGCGCTCAGGTAACTGCTTAACAATCCAGCCGAAACAGAAAATTTATTAAGGTTTACAGATTCCTCGAGGAACAGCCCTGCTGAAGTCCTGGCTTTACCAAAGATGTAATACATCCCGTCTTCCCCTTTGACATGAACGGGCTGCGACAATGAATCGCCCAGTTTGTTACTGCGTATCAACTCATGACGCACATCATAGCCAAAAGATAATTTAGCATGGTTTCCGGTGCGGGTCCAGATATTCGCATTCGATCCAATAACATCGGTGTAATGATAATTTGGTGATGTGTACCATGCAGGTGCTTCGTATCGAAATAAGCGAAACTCGTCGTAATGCCTGCGGAAATATACGGCAGGTGCAAATCCTTTGAATCCCGTTTTATAGCGCACTGAAGCGAATAAAGTTTGTGTAATTTCGTATTGATCCGGGTATTTTGGGGTGTAAAAGCTGTTGGCTCCGAAAGCTTTTTTCATGTAGGCGGCCTGGTATTCCAGATTCTGCTTTTTGCCGGATGTTCCGCTATAAAACAGGTTCAATGCCTTGAAATCTGTATTTTTAATAAATCCATCTGAACCTGATTTGCTCACCTGGAAGTTGTTCGTGGTATTTCCAAGATGAATTGCTGCTGATGCTGATAAACTATACAATGCATATTGGCCTCCCATGACGGATACTGATAGGTTGTCCGGCGTTTTTTCAGTAGTGATAATATTTATTACACCATTAAAGGCATTTGGTCCAAAAACACGGGCTCCGGGTCCTTTCAGTATTTCAATGCGGCTGATACTTGCCAGATCGACCGGGATGTCCATATTATGGTGACCGGTCTGCGGATCGCTGATATTCATTCCATTAAGTAAAATAAGGGTTTGGTCAAACGAACCACCACGGATACTTATATCAGCCTGCATACCCTGCGCCCCACGGCTGCGCACATCTGTATTCAGGGCATAGCCGATAAGTTCAGCCAGGTTCCGCACCGGCATCTGTTCTATCTCTTCCCTGCTGATAACCTGTATGCTGCGCTTCAGTTGCTCGAACATCACCGGCGTACGGTCGGCGGTAATAATTAATTCCTCCAATGTAATATGCCTGCTTACTGAAGTATCAGTCACTGACTGTGCAAGCAGGAGATTCCATTTACATGGAACAAAAATTTGTATTACAATAATTGCTACTGCTAGTTTTAAGTAGTTGTATTTCAATATAATATATTTTTGTTATTTGAAATGCCCTGATTCAGCTTTTGTTAAGCGGCCGGCAAAATTAATCAGTTCTTATACATAAATAACAACTCCCCGGGATTTGTGATTTTCCGGGGAGGTAATAATATTTTTCAGAAATGGATTGGTTCAGAAATAACTTTGATTTTCAACAGAATAGGAAACCGGCATGTGGGAAATACCTGGCTCCTTAACCAAAGGATTTAATTCTTTAAATGATTTTTTGCAAATTGTGTAAGCAAAAGTAATATATAATTCAGGTCAAGGCTATAAACTGAATACGGCAGCAGTTCCAACAACGATCAGAATTATAGTGTACAATGCCAGGATTACAACCGTTGAAATACCGATAAATACAAAAAGGTTTTTCAGATTTTTTAAAGCAGAAGTCATCTTTTCCGTGTTTGATAATTTCACAGCTTTAATGGCATTGTTTGCAAAAGAATTCAAGAAGAAAACCGGAATCATAAATATGCCGGCTACCGCGATGTAAATAACGGAGAGTAATTCAGTAGAGAAAGGCATATTCAGAGGAACCATCTCTTCGTTTACTATATTGAGAACGAAAAACATTATTATTCCCGCAATTACCAGCAAACCCGTCATGATAAATCCCAGTATAGCAAGAAATTTACCCCATTTTGCTGCTTTTAGCAAATAGGTAGCTGATACTGTTGTGAGCTCTGCCATTTCGGCTTTTATTACTTCATTATCAGCGTTTTCCATG
>JBBSBT010000458.1:0-3309 GCA_038250985.1 Bacteroidales bacterium | reverse complement strand
CCTCTTTCAATTCTTGTTTTGCGTCCTGCACGTTTTCCTGGGCACTTTCCACTTTCTTCTCTTTCGATTGGCACGAAGTGAAAACACTGCCTGTGATAATCACTGCAAATGCTGCGTAAAAAAATGTTTTTTTCATTTTACTTATTTTTAGTTGTTGGTTAATGAGATAGTTTACTTTATAAAAATGATATCAATCCTCCATTATAAAATGAAGGACGCCTTATTAAAGATAAGTTTAAAGATCTGAAATAAGTTTGTGCATTTCTTCTTTTGATTTGCCAAGCTTGATTTGAAGTTTCCCAAGCATCTCCTCTTTTTTACCTTCTGCAAACATCAGATCATCGTCAGTTAAATTTGCAAATTTCTGTTTGAGCTTGCCTTTCTGCTCATCCCAGTTCCCTTTTAATTCTGTAGTGTTCATGATTTTAAGTATTAATTTGTGAAAGAATTTCCACAATACAAAAGTGAGGACTTTAAATCCGGTAAGTGTTACATAATTCCGGAAAGAAGTTACATGAATCACACATTCTCTTGTAATTAACTACCTTTTGGATATTAACCAATCCTTAATTGCCTGAATAACTTTTTTGTGTAATCCATGTCCTTTAATTTCATAAAAGGCAGTAACTATTTATCAAAAGCAATCCGCCAGATGGTATTACTTACATCATCCGACACCAGCATAGAACCATCAGCCAGCATTGCAATACCAACAGGCCTTCCATGCACTTTGCTTTTTGAAAGATCATCCACAAAACCTGTCAGAAAATCTTCGGGTTTCCCTGAAGGCTTACCATTCAGGAAGGGAATGAAAATTACTTTATAGCCTGATATCACGGAGCGATTCCATGATCCATGTTGTGTTACAAAAGCTCCATTCAGGTATTTAGCCGGAAACGAATGCTGTTGGTAAAATAAAAGTCCTAAAGAAGCAGTATGCGATCCCAATGGAATATCCGGAACAATTACATCTTCAATGGCATCCGGACTTTGTTTATCAGCTAATCTTGGGTCGGTATGTTGTCCATAATAGAAGAAGGGCCAGCCATAAAATCCACCAACTTTTATACTGGTTAAATAATCAGGAACCAATTCATCACCCAATTCATCCCGCTCATTTACAGCAGCCCACAATGTTTGTGTACCCGGCGCCCAGGCCATGCCACAAGGGTTTCGTAACCCGTGTGCATAAATACGTTCTCCGGAACCATCTGTATTTACCTCAAGGATATCGGCTCTTCTTATTTCATTTTTCAATCCCTTTTCTGCAACATTAGTTCCCGATCCTACACCAATATATATTTTATCTTTTTTTGAATTTGTTATGATATTTCGTGCCCAGTGTCGGTTGTATTTACCAGCTGGCAAGGTGACAATTTTTTTCCCCTTTCCTTGTAACAAAGTATCACCAGAATTATATTCATATTTCATTAATGCATCGGTATTTCCAACATAGAAATGATTTGCGATTATCAGCATACCAAATGGCTGATTCAGATTTTTTGCGAATTCATACCGTTTTTCAGGAACACCATTTTTATCAGCATCCCTGAACAGGGTTATTCTGTTCATGCTTTCACCAATATGCTGTGTTTTTATTTTGCGGGAAATTTTAGCCCCAAACTTTTTGATCCCTTTTAAAATTGTATTGGATTCAGCAATAAAAATATCACCGTTTTCGGCCACATAAATCCACCGGGGGTGCTGCAATCCATCGGCAAATTTTGTTACAGTAAATCCTTTAGGCGCTACTGGCATTTCACCATTTTTCCATCCAATGACCTGGCTGAAATTTTTGGCTGACTTTGTTGCATAAGGGTTTTGCAAAGTATCGGCTTTATAACCGGAAGTGGTGACAGAACCAGCGTATGATCCTTTATTTATTTTTTGTGTACTGCATGATAACAGCACAAAAAAAGGGAATGCAATAATAAATATTCTTTTCATAGTTATTTTATGTGTCTTTAGTCAGAAAATAAGATTTAAACTACAAAGCGCAACATCGCAACACTCAGGAGTGTTACATAATTCAGGAAAGAAGTTACATGAATCACACATTCACCTGTTTGAGTAAATTCCGAAAGACTGTTAATGAACAAGCTTATTTCCTGATCATTAGCGAATATCTATAATTCTGGTATCTGGCAGATCCAAAAGGTTTGCCAATTCTTTTACTGAAATTTCATTCATATTGATTCCTAGTGAAGTTCTATTTGACATGATTTATACTCTTTACATTTCAGCACAACTAACCACCAAGCGTAATATCCTGTTTCTGATACCATTGCAGCGCCTGAAAAAAGTGCTCCGGCTTGAAATCAGGCCAATATTCTTTCACCACGTAAATGTCAGAATAAACAGATTGTACAGGTAAAAACCCGCTTAACCTCGTCATACCTCCCCAGCGTATGATCAGGTCCATCCTCGATATTTCATGAGATTTTAATTTAGTTGTATTACTCTTTTGAGTACGATTGGCAATTTTTGGATAATTCAAATCCCATTCCCACCCATAATTTACAAGAAAGTTGACTTTAATTCCTCCTTTACCGAAGGTTTTTCGGGTGGTAAAAGGAAGTAGCTCTTTTGGAAACATTTCTGAATCTGTATTTCCAATCACCAGTAACTCCGCATCTTCCCCGGAAAGTATTTCTGTTGCCTGGATACAGGCATGGGTAAATGCCTTTGTTTGCTTAGTCGGTCTTTTGGTATTATCCGTCGTAAAACCATAAAATGTAAGTTCCTTAATTCCTACCTCCTTAAATAGTGTAAAAAGGGCCAGACCCGGATCGAGGCCCATCGCATATCCCTTTTCCTTTGCGAATCCATTGGATTCTGCCCATCTTCTATTTCCATCAGGAATAATCCCAATATGCTTAGGCAACCTTATTAATGGTTTGGCAACCCTATTAAGCAATCCCCACGTATCCTTGCTTGGATTATCTGCTGTCAACATTTCCATTATCTCCTCCATTGTTTGTAAGCTTCTGCCTTTTCAACCAAGGATTCTATTGATGTTGCTTTTTCTGCCATGTTTTGATTTATTATTGATTTGAAACTTTTTCGTTCACCGGATTCTTTAAAGTGTTTTTAACTACCTGCACCTGATGTTCCTTTTTCGGCCATATCCAGTGCACTGTCAGTTACATTTCCAACTTTTTCTATAATGGCATTGACAACCCCGGTAATTTTTTCCTCCAGATTACCTGCGTAATCATCAGCCATATCCATTATTTTTTTTCGTGTTGCTGATCCTTTGTCGGGAGCAATTAAAATTCCTATTGCTACACCGGCGGCGGCGCCAGCCAT
>JBBSBT010000457.1:0-3312 GCA_038250985.1 Bacteroidales bacterium | reverse complement strand
TGCACACCGCCGTTATAAGTTCCGGCAAAAATATTTGTTCCGCTTATGGCCAGTGCACTGACATTGGAATTTACCATCCCATTATTCACTTCACTCCAGGATGTTCCATAATTGGTTGATAAAAATGCACCACTAGCTGTTCCTGTAAAAATATTTGTTCCGCTAACAGCCAAAGTCCTAACATAAGTATTTGTTAATCCATTAATTACCGGCGTCCAGGTTGTTCCGTTGTTGGTTGACAAAAACACACCACTATAAGTAGTTCCGACAAAAATATTTGTTCCGCTAATGGCAAAAGAAGTAATATCAGCAGATAGTAAGCCATTATTCACTGCAGACCAGCTTGTACCATTATTGGTCGATATAAATACACCACCGCCCAAAGTTCCTGTAAAAATATTTGTTCCGCTTACCGCTAATGAATTTATATCGGTAGTGGTTAAACCTGTATTCACCGCTGTCCATGATGTCCCACTATTGGTTGATAAAAACACACCACCGCCCAAAGTTCCTGCAAAAATATTTGTTCCGCTTATGGCCAATGATTTGACATCAGTATTTAACAAACCAGTATTCACAACAGTCCATGATGTTCCATTGTTGGTTGATAAAAATACACCGCCAGAAGTTCCTGCAAAAATATTGGTTCCGTTTATGGCTAACGACTTCACATCAATATTTGCCAAACCAGTATTAGAAACGGCCCAGGATGTTCCGTTGTTGGTTGATAGAAACACACCACCTTGAGTACCGGCAAAAATATTTGACCCGCTTATAGCGAGTGAGCTTACATAAGTATTAGTTAAGCCATTGTTCACCGCAACCCAGGATGTTCCATTATTATTTGATACGAACACACCACCGCCAAAAGTTCCGGCAAAAGTATTTGTACCACTTACGGCAAAACAGTTTACTTCTCCGCCAAAAGGCCCATTTGTTTGAAGCCACTGTGCATTTGCCGTGATGCTCGAAACAATTATAATTGTCAAAATAATTGCAAACTTTTTCATTTTATTGTCGTGAGTGATTTGAGTGCTGACTCCGCACTTTTAAATTTAAATTTCAATTAATTGATCACTGTCAAAATCAAGTCATTCATTTCTGCAATAATTTGCGCTCCATCTGCTGTGTCTTTTGAGCAAGAAAGCATTACTAATTCCGGAATTAAATTTGTTGTGATTTTCAAAAGATTGATTATAATAATTTGATCCCGAATTGTCACTTCTTTTTAAACGTTGTTTTGGTAATGATTTTATTTTTGTGAATAATATCGAGTTCGTAATTC
Source organism: Bacteroidales bacterium (assembly GCA_038250985.1). Taxonomy (GTDB): domain Bacteria; phylum Bacteroidota; class Bacteroidia; order Bacteroidales; family UBA4417; genus UBA4417. The sequence continues at coordinate 2,027 of JBBSBT010000457.1, read as the reverse complement.
CCTTTCTCCAGATTTTTCACCTCAATCAGGATTTTTTTTGTCAGCAATTTATCAAGTTTAGCTACCAACTGAATATTTCCATTTTTTGACATTTGGCATTTTTTATTCTAATTTGAAATTCTCTTTGTCTGTCGTTAAAATATATTCTTCCAACGTTTTTCTTGTTAGTTCTGATTACCTTCTCCAAAGGGGATCATTTCGGGATTTTCGATTCCAAAATTTATCGGTAAATGATCCTACATACTTTCAACACTTTATTCTTTTCATTCCAGTTATGGATTGCCTTTTGAACGTGATACAACAATAGCATGTTACAATTTAATCTTTAACCTGTTTAGCTGAAAAAGCCTACAGGTTAAAGATTATTTTTTTCAACATCAAGCGTTATGAGTTATGGAAAAAGTGAATTGATTAAAGTCCCGTCTAATTTTAAAATATTATTAGTGAGATTTATTTCATCATTTTTAGGATTTCCATCAATAAAAATATCCGGATCATAACCAATATTCAGCGTAAACTGTGGCTGAAATTCATTTGTTACATTCCATGGCATTTTATATTCCAAAATGTATTCTTCGCCCACAGCAAATAGTGTAATTTCTTTCGACGTTTTTACTACATCGCCCGGAACGCCGGGAATACTCATTAATATTTGTGCTACTGACTGCCCTGGATTTGAAACAAAATCAACTTCTCCTATGTTTTTTACAATACCTATTACTTTAATGAATCCAGTTGTAGGAGTCGTTTTAGAAACTAATTCATAGGAAATAGACATTGCTTTTAAATCAACAATTGGTTTAGTTGGGGCTGCATCATCTTCACAAGCTGAAAAAGTGAGTAGCGTAGTCGCCAATAGAAGGGAAGACGACAATAAGAACATTGAGATTTTTTTCGGGTTTCTCATTTTTTTTGTTTTTAAGGGTTGTTTAATTATTAATTGATTGTTAATCTGAAGTTTATATAATTCTTTGTCATTAGGTTGCTTCTAAATGCGATTATTTTCACAAAGGTGTATTTCCAGGTTTTGATTTGTATTCAATACTTCATTGCATCTGAGAGTTAGGTCTTAATGAATTATATTAAATTCGACCCTGCGATTTTGTTGTTTGTTTTCCTCCGAGGTGTTTTCTACAATTGGCTCAGAGGCTCCTTTCCCGAAAGTGATCATTTTGGATTTTTCGATTCCGAAATTCAAGGCTAAATAATCCTTAACACTTTCGGCTCTTTGTTCCGACAATTTTTGGTTTGCCTGGTCGGTCCCCACATTATCGGTATGGCCGGTAATACTGATTTTAATAGTTGGATTGTCTTTTAATGCATTCCCCAACTCGGTTAAAACTGTTTTGGCCGAACTTTTAATTGTTGCTTTGTTAAAGTCAAATAAAATCTCGTTAGTTGTAAATGTTCCGGTTGCAATGAGTTTGTGACGTGTATCTTCACCGGCTTCAGCCAATCGCAAATTCGAAATATAAAATGCATCCGTTTTTTGGTAAACATGTGTGTAAAAAACAATACAATTGTATTTAACTTCCTGAAAAGCATTTGGTAAATCCCAAACTTTCTCTCCGTTTACATACATCCGAAGCCGGTTTTTCTGTCGCCATATCTGAACTTTCACCCTGTTTTGATTATGGTTAAAAGAAGACAACCTGGCTTCATTTTTCAATATTTCGGCTTTGCCTGACACTACAACTACCCGTGAACGTCCTATTTTTGGTACCCCTTCATTTTGTGGATGAATTTTTAAAATCACACCATCATCTCCTTTTGTATATTGGCTCCATTTGGTGTAATCGGTTTTGGTTTTTGAAGTAACAAAACCAATGTTTAAAAATGTAGAGTAATAGGAATACTGATCACTGGCATAAACATCAAATTCAAATGTGAAATTTTCAGGTAACTTATTGAAATTTAGTGGGCTAAATGTTCCTTTGCTGCTCAATTTCAACCATTTCTCATCAGAGCCTGAAATAGTTACTACCTCGCCGCTACTGTTTGTTGTCCAGTTTACAGGAAAATCGCCT
>JBBSBT010000456.1:0-3316 GCA_038250985.1 Bacteroidales bacterium | reverse complement strand
TTCCAGCACATCCGAATAGGTAATCTTATCTTCGTGTTCGCGCCATAGCATATTGGCTTTGCAATACGTTTCCACCAAATTAATCTGTTCATCGGAGCGATTGCTTTTGTGCATGTACTCCAGCGTTTTATCATCGATGGGGAAATAAGTAATAGTACAACCAAATTCAGGCGACATGTTGCCAATTGTTGCCCGGTCGGGAACGGAAAGGTTGTTTAGACCTGATCCAAAAACTTCCACAAATTTTCCAACCACTCCTTTTTTTCGAAGTAAATCAGCTATAGTTAAAACCAGATCGGTGGCAGTAGAACCTATTGGAAGTTTGCCGATAAGCTTAAGACCAATTACTTCGGGCATAATAAAATAAATTGGTTGGCCGAGAATGGCTGCTTCTGCCTCGATACCGCCAACACCCCAGCCAACTACACCAATACCATTCACCATGGGTGTATGGCTGTCAGTGCCCACCAATGTGTCAGGAAAAACTTCCCCATTTCTTTCAATCACTCCCTTTGACAGATACTCGAGGTTCACCTGGTGGCAAATGCCCATTCCCGGTGGCACTACACTAAAGTTATCAAACGAATCCTGCGCCCATTTCAAAAACTGGTAACGTTCTTTATTGCGTTTATATTCCTCGTCGATATTGCGCATATAGGAATATTCTGTACCAAAATAATCAACCTGAACGGAATGATCTATTATCAGGTCGACTGGAATTAATGGATTAATAACATCAGGGTTTTTCCCTTTTCTTGCAAATTCAGCCCGAAGCGAGGCAATATCCACAACAGCGGGAACGCCTGTAAAATCCTGCATTAAAACGCGGGCGGGCTTAAACGGAATATCCTTGTCAGAGGCCTGCGGCTGCCAGTTCAAAAGGGTTTCAATATGCTCTTTTGTAATTGTAAAATCATCGAAATTGCGTAGTGCATTCTCCAATAAAATCCGTATTGAGAAGGGGAGTTTCTCTATTGGATATCCTTGTTTACAAAGCTCAGAAAGGCTGTAATAGGAATATTGATGCTTATTTGATGTTAAATTCTTCCTGATATCGAATATATCATTTTTCATAGCTCATATTTTAAAGGTTTGAAAACATGTTTCAGAGAAAAATTGTAGTGAAATACTATGTCACCCAATTAATGAATATAAAGAAATGATTTTTTATATCCATTTTGCTTTAGTTCTCAGAAAATCAAGGTCTTTAATGGAATAAACACATTGTAATAATGCCACTTCATAAAATCCATTTACAATAATTCTCCTGTTTTCTCCTATTATTGTATCGTAAATTTTTGAATTAGGATTAGGTCTTACTTAAGCTAACTATATAACAACTAGAATTTTAATTTGTTCCTGGTTGGTTGAAATGATTTTCCATCGTTTGATTCCACGTAGGTTTTCAATAAAAGTCTTATACATAAAGCTATTTTAATTGCAGGCAAAAGCAAAAACAATAAGATGCACCAGCAAAAAAGCAAAATCCACTTTTACGTATCCTCGGCACTAAAGTTTCCAATTGACTCTATCCTCCTTAGCTATCCCAATCCAATAATCGTTGTTCGCCTTTTAACGACCTTATTTCGGTTACATCCTGGCTTGCTTCGATGGTTCCTTTGTATTCGCCAAGTTCGCTGCGGACAGCGAAATAGCGGATATGGATAAATTTACCTCTGAGTTGAATCCAGAAATCTGCATGATCTTTTTCCCCTTTGCGGAAGGCATCAATAATTTTATTTACCATGTAAACGCTATCCGACGGATGACAGTTTTGCACTTTGCGGCCAATGATTGCATTAGCCCTTGGGAATATCCTGTGTTTCCCTCCCGAAAAGTAACGAACTTCGCCGTGCTCGTCGATAAAAGTAACATCAACAGGCAGGATATCAAGCATAAGTTTGATTTGGTCCGGCAGCAGGTAGCCGGTGCCCAGATCGATGTGATCTTCCATCGTTTTTCTGTTCACAAGTTTCTGGTTAAGCAATTGTGGTTGTTCGATATAACACCAGCCAATTTCAGCACTTTGTTGGAGCATATTGTTCCATTCATTTTCAGGGATGACTCTTGATGCCACAGGGAAAACAATCTGTTCCTCCCTGAAAATTATGGGCAATACGGTGAAGAATAGTGTTCCAAGTTCCTTATTTAAAATATCTAGCGATGGCGAGTCTGAACTTAAGAGTTCAGCAATTGATTTAAGGCTGTGCCTGAAATCATCGTGAAAAGCCCACATGATCTGCAGGCAGCGATATTGAGGGAAAGTTTGCTCGATGTATGGAAACAGGATATTTTCTTTTTTAATGTAATGCAGCTCGTATTGCTTTAAATCTTTAATCAATCTCCGCATCGACAATAGCAATTCCGAAGGATTTCCGTTTTTACCGTGGAAAAGTTTCTTCGTAATAGCTCGGAGTTCATTCATCAGCTTTTTCACTTCAAGGTTTTCGAGCATCATGTAATACAGGAAATGTCCTTCGGCAGGCGCGTCCCATTTGAATGCATTGAGCGATTTGAAAAAGATATTGATAATTTTGCCTACTCCGGCTTTTACTTCCGCAAACGGGCATCCTTCGACTAACAGTTTGTCGAGTACTTCCATTGTTTCGGCCGGCGTAACCGTATCAATAACATCCTTATGCTTTTCTACCAGCATTTTACCATTACCACCTTTTATTAGTCCCCGGCTAAGTTCAGCCAGAGCCTCCATGCGCTCAGTATTTTTATTTATAAGTTCCGACATAGTAATTTGTAAAGTGTCAACATTTGATTGAAAGGAAGTAGTGCCAAATTTAAAATATTCTTTTTGATTTTGACGGCTGAATTCAAAAACATACCTCTTGCGTACTTTTTCAATGACTTCGCGTCATTGCGGTTAAATTCTTTTTTTTTATCACAAAGACGCAATAAAGAAGCAAGGGTCGCAAAGTTTATGAATAGATCGGTTTGATGTAACCATCTATTTCTACTTCTTTTCAAACGCTACAAGCTTTTGACAGCAAACATTCTGTGTGTTTAAGCATGTGGATTTCTGCTGCTGATTTCTCATCAACAAAAAAATATTTTCACTTTTTTTTACAAAAAATGTCGAAAACGCAATATTTGTATTATCTTTGCAGAGTGAATATTCACTTACCTAATCTAAACGAACATGAAAATCACAAAATATCATGAGCAGGCAGTCAAAGAAACTCCCCACAAAATTGACGTTCGGGAAATGTATAACAAGGAATCGGCCCAGGTAATGCTGATGGCACTCAAACCTGGCGAAAGTCTGAAACCTCATAAAACTCCGGTTGATGTTTTCTTTTATGTG
>JBBSBT010000455.1:0-3322 GCA_038250985.1 Bacteroidales bacterium | reverse complement strand
TTACATTTAAACCTTCTCAAACCAAACAATGGCATCTTCAGGACAAGTTACCGGTGGCTGGATACTAATTGCAATTTATGCCGCGGCTATCCTTTTTTTCGTGATCCGCGGAGCGCTTCGCACCAAAAATATCAGTGATTACGCGGTTGGGAACCTTAATTTCTCACCTTATTTTGTAGGTCTTTCACTGGCGGCAGCCATGACAAGCGCAGCCACTTTTGTAATAAACCCCGGACTGATTGCTGCTTACGGTCTGAGTGGGGTGCTTTCGTTTGGTTTGATTTTTCCGCTGGCTTCATTAATATCATTGGTTGTTCTGACAAAAAGTTTCCGGCGCCACGGAACCAACGTAAAAGCGCTCACGTTAGCCAGCTGGATAGGAACCCGTTATAATAGTAAAGGATATGCCTTGTTTATAGGTTTTCTTTCGGTATTGTTGCTTACGTTTATTGTATTGATACTTGTTGCTATCACCAAAGTTCTAAGCCATTCATTAAATGTCAGTGAAATATGGATGTTATTTTTTGTGGTAGTTTTTGTTTTTGGTTACATGATGTTTGGCGGTGCCAATTCGATGGTTTATACAAACGCCATACAAGCGATTGTAATGGTGATCGTCGCCGTTATTCTTATTTCATCGGGTTATCCGTATCTGAAAGATGGTTTATTTTCGTTTTTCGATAAACTCGCCGCAATTGACCCGGTTCTTGTTAAATCAACAAATCCCGGCAGCCCTTTGTTCCGCGATCTGTTTGAAATTATCGTGGCCCAGATGATTGTAGGTGTAGCTGTCGTTTGCCAGCCGCATATTATCACCAAATCCTTACTGCTTAAAAAGGAAAGTGATGTTAACCGTTACCTCGTTTCGGCTGTTGTGATACAAGTGCTTTTTTATTCTGTGATTTTCACCGGACTTTATGCACGGCTTACATTTCCGGATCTTACTGCCAACGGGAAGCCTCTGGGAATTGACGGCGTTATACCGGCTTACGTTGTTACCGTATTTTCACAGGGCTGGTTAGCCATCAGTATAGGATTAATAGTGGTTATGGGCCTGCTGAGTGCCGGATTATCCACCATCGAAGGTCTGATACAGAGCCTTAGCACTACCATTACGTCCGATATTATAAAACCATTGTTTGGGAGTCATATTGCTAACGACAGGAATTATATCCTGATTAACCGGGTGGTGATTGTGGGCATGGCTGTTGCATCCTTCCTGGCTGCCCGCTCACAACTAATCCACCCGAACCTGAGTGTGGCCATTTTCGCACAAAACGGAGTATATTCTTTTTTCTCCATTGCTTTTGTACCAATTGTTTTTGGCATTTTTTATAAAAATACATCCCGTAAAACGGCTGTGGCAGGGTCAGTGACTGCACTGATAGTTTATTTCCTGGTTTACTACATATTCCCATGGCTCATACATACATTTGGATTTAGTTTCGGATTTTTCGACAGGTATTTTTCCGGTAAAGTTCAAAATCCGGCCATTGCAGCTGCCAGCGCAATACTTGTGTCGGTACTTGTAAGTTTGACTTTATATTATTCGTATCGGAAATCAAATGCAAAAAAGGTAAATTTGTCAAAAAACATCGCTCAGATATGACTCAAGACGAATTGATATACAGGAAAAAGCTTATCAGCATTGAAGATGCTATGCTGTTAATTAAAAGTGATACTGACATTATTTTAGCTCAGTGCGCCTCGGAGCCGCAGGGATGCATGTCGAAATTTCACTTGGCAAAAGAACGCGTTACAGATGTTAAGGTTTTTTCAGTTTTAACACTGAAGCCGTACGATTTTTATATGAAACCTGAGATGAAAGGGCATTTCGAACTGTGCAGCTGGTTTCATGCTCCCGGATCAAGGGCTGCATTGAAAGCAAAAACCGGAACCGTTACTTATGTTCCCAATATGCTTCACCGTGCTGCTTCCGACAGGCTTAAAGTCCGCCGGCCACACCTGTTTTTCGGCACCTGCACTCCTCCTGACGAAAAGGGTTTTGTTTCGCTTTCGCTGGGTATAACCTATGAAAAAGATATCATTGAGGCTGCAGAAATTACAGTGCTCGAAGTCAACGATCAGCTTCCGCGCACCATGGGCGATACGCTGGTTCATGTAAGCGAAGTTTCGTGGTTTGTTGAATTTTCGCAATCACCTCCTACCCTACCGGAGCCCGAACCTGACGAAATTGCAATGCGCATCGGTCACCATATTGCTGATTTAGTTGAAGATGGATCAACGATTCAACTGGGAATAGGCGAAATACCTAATGCCGCTGCAATGTCGCTGCATACTAAAAAAGATTTGGGCGTTCATACCGAAATGTTGGTCGACAGTATGATGGAACTGTATGAGCTTGGCGTTATCACCAATAAGAAAAAATCTGTTCATAAGGATAAATTCATCTGTACGTTTGCCATGGGCAGCCTCAAACTTTATAAATGGCTGGATAACAATCCCAATGTAGAGTTTCTTCGTGGAAAATATGTAAATGATCCCTGTGAGATGAAACATAACAGCCGCATGGTATCCATAAATACCTGCATCATGGTTGATTTTACCGGACAGGTTTCAAGCGAATCCATAGGCATTGATCAATATTCAGGCACCGGCGGACAAACGGATACTGCATCAGCCGCCATTGAAGGAACGGATGGGCTGGGAAAATCTATTATTGCCTGCCGTTCCACAGCACGTGGTGGATCTGTTTCCACTATAGTTCCTGTGCTGCCCGAGGGAAGTGCCGTAACCCTTCACCGCAGCCATACCGATTATGTGGTTACGGAATGGGGAAGCGTACGGCTGACAGGTCGCACGGTAAGAGAACGTACTCATTTCCTGATTTCAATAGCTCATCCCGATTTCAGGGAAAGCCTTCAAAAGAAAGCGGAAGAAATGGGGTATTGGTAAGAAAAGTTTCAGGGTTACAGAGTTTCAGGGTTACAAAGTTTGAAAAAACACATTTTTAAATAAAAGAAGGATAATAATGCTTCCAATAATAATTTTAGGTACTGGTTTAGGTCAATTAGTGAATCATATTGAAATAGTAAAAGAAATTAACTATTCGGAAATACCAAATTTTCCTGTTTCAACAGTTGAATTTCATTCGGGTAAACTAGTTTTTGGAATGTTAGAAAATAAAAAAGTAATTGTTATGCAAGGTCGATTTCATTTATATGAAGGTTATACATTGCAAGAAATTACTTTTCCTATTTGGGTTTTAAAAACTAGTTTACCCGAATGAAATTCAACTGTTGAAACAGGAAAATTTGGTATTTCCGAATAGTTAATTTCTTTTACTATTTCAATATGATTC